>DATLZF010000591.1:0-8502 GCA_035574135.1 Candidatus Methylomirabilota bacterium | reverse complement strand
TCCCGAGCAGCACCGCCAGCGCGGCAGCCAGCCCCGCCGCCGCACCGCCCAGCGTGAAGGCCAGCCAGGCACGAGAAAACCGCGGACCGCATGCGATGCCCGCCACCCAGCTCGCGGCGGCAAGCGATAACAACGCCCCCGGCGTCATGATTTCACCTCCCGTTTGGGATTGTTCGCCAACGCCGCGTCCGCTCCGGCCAGCGCGGCAAGAATCTCGTCATCCTTCGCGGCTTTGAGCACCAGCTCGCGCAGCGGCCCGCGCCCCAGCACGCGGCTCAAGCGGCCGAGCAGGTCCAGATGCGCGCGGGGTGATGGCGCGATGAAAAAGAACAACCGTGTAACGGGCACGCCGTCCGTGCCGTTGGTGGGAATCGGCAACGCGTCCCGCAGCAGCAACAGCGCGAGCGTGCCGGAGTCGCGGCCGAGCGCGATGCGGGCGCTCAAATGCGGCAGGGCGAACCCGCTGCCAATCGGCGCCCAAGTGATGCCCCCCGGAGCGCGCAGGCGTTGAGCCAGCATCTGCCGCACGGGCGGCGTCGCGGCAGGCAACGCGGCCACGATGCGGTCCAGCACGTCGGGGACCTCCGCCGCCGCCACGTCGCGCCAGATGCCCCCCGCTCGGAGCAGCGGTGCGAGCTGCAGACCCGTCAGGAACACCGAAGTCTCCGGCGCCAGAAATCCCGCCTGTGCCGCCAGTCCGCGTGCCGCCGCCCAATGCGCCACCTGCGCGCGATCGAAGACGAACCGCCCGCGATCCAATGTGTGCGGCAACCCTTCCTCGCGAATCCAGCCTTCGACGACGCTTTCCGAAACTCCAAATGACTCCGCGATTTGGATGAGGTTGAGATACATGGTTCAAACGGTCATTGGCCCGCCCCGATCCACACGACAACCACCAGGGCCGCCAGCCCGATCACCAGGTAAAGCAGGTAAGCCTGCACCCGGCCATGTTGCAGGCGGCGCACGGTGGAGGAGAGGTGCATGATCACGCCACCCGCCGGTTCGAGGGCGTATTCGAGCACGGTCTCCGGCGTGTGCTGGGACAAACTCGCGTGCGCCGGGAGGGTTCCATCCGGGCGATGCTCGTGTCGCACCGGGCGCAAGATCCACGCGAACCATTCCGTGATGAGTCCGGCGAACGATCCGGCGGTGTATTGCATCCGTGCGGTCGGCGCGGCATAACCGCAATCCCACGTCACCGCCCGCACCAAAGCGCCGCGCCGCACCCGCCGCCAGAGCCAGATGGCCGCGGTCAGCGCCAGCAACGCGACGGCGAGATGAACGTTGCCAAGCGTCGCCAGGGGCACGGGCGTCTCCGCTCCGAGCCACGCGGGATTCCAAACGTCCACTGCCCGCAAAACCGCCGGCCAGAAAACGACCGGCGCGAGGCCAATCGCCACGCACGCCGCACCGAGCAGCACCATCGCGCCGCGCATCGCCAGACCGCTCTCGTGCCCGCGCGCCGCTGCGGACGAGCGCGCGGCGCCGAGAAAGACCACGCCGCAGACCTTCACGAAACACGCCAGCGCCAGCGCGCCGGTCACACCCAGCAGAATGGCTGCGGGAATCGCCGCCCAAGCCGATGGCCCGTGCGCCAGCGTGGCATCGAACAGGCTGAGATAAACGAGCCATTCACTGACGAAACCGTTCAACGGCGGCAAACCGGAGATCGCCACCGCACCCAACGCGAACAGCGAAGCCGTCCACGGCATCAACCGCCAGAGGCCGCCGAGCCGGCTCATTTCCCGCGTGCCGGTCGCGTGCAGCACCGAGCCGGCGGCGAAGAACAGGAGTGCCTTGAACAAACCGTGATTCCAAACGTGAAGCAGTCCACCCGCCAGCGCGACCCGTCCCCATGTCGCGTCGTTCTGGCCCGTGGCGACCAGCGCGAAGCCCAGCCCGATGAGAATGATGCCGATGTTCTCCACACTGTGATAGGCGAGCAGGCGTTTGAAGTCGTGCTGGCCGAGCGCGAAGGCAACGCCAAGCACGGCACTGGTCACGCCAAGAAACGCCACCCCCCAACCCGCTTCCGGCGGGACGGGCAGCCAACCGCTGAAGCGGACAAGGCCGTAAATCCCGATTTTGAGCGTCATGCCTGAAAGCATGCCGGACACGTGGCTCGGCGCGTTGGCGTGAGCGGAAGGCAACCAGACGTGCAGCGGAAACATGCCGGCCTTCAGCCCGAAGGCGATGAGCGCGAGCCAGAACAGCGGTGCCAGTTCGGCGCGGTCACGCATCGGACCAAGCGCCCAGCCTCCCGTGCTTGCCGCGAGGATGGCGAAGAAGGCGAACAAGAAAAGCGCGGCCACGTGCGATGCCCCGAGATACAGCCAGCCCGCCGCGCGCACTTCGCGCTGCTGGCGATCCAGCGTCACCAGAAAATACGCTGCGACGGTGAACAGTTCCCATCCGAGGAGAAAATGCAGTCCATTCGTCGCGACCAGCACCAGACCGAGGCCCAGCACCAGCACGCTCCACCAGAGCCGCCCGGAGCGGGCCGAACGCGGATGCGCGGCATCGGCCCAATACTCGCGTCCATAAACCGCGCCTGCTCCGCCAATGAGACTGAGCAGCGCGAGAAAGAGTGCGCTCACCGCATCCAACCGCAGATGCACCACTTCGCCGCCCAACGCGAAGGAACTTTGCCAATCCCAAACCACCCCCGTCATCAACACCCCGACCGCCGCACTCAGTCCCGCTGCCGCCCCCGCGAGCACGCCCGCGAGCCAGAGCCTCGGCGCGCGAACTCCAACGAGGACGCTGAAGAGCATTGCTGCCCCTGAAATCGTGAGCGGAAGTCCTGCCATGGTTCAGGGGGCTTCGGCGCGACGCGGTGGTTGCGCCAGCAGCCCGGGGCCGAAGCTGGAAAGCCGTGGCGTGATGGCCGTCCTCATTCAGCGTCTGCGGCGAGGATTGTCCGGGCCGGGCGAATCCGGGTCCCGGCCAACCCCGCAGCGACCACAGCAACGCCCGTAGCGACGGCGGTCAAAACAATCCGTCGGGCGCGGACGACTTGCGCGAGCATTGAGCCGCACAACGACATCAACGCGAACCCCGCCGTGAGGGTGGCGCTGCTCCAGACTGTCCGTCGGGCGAGTGGCTTCATGATCTCGGTTTTCCGTTGCCGCTCGCGAGAGTAGCGGGCGGCGTCCCGTTCGACAATCCCCGAGTTCCCCGCGCGGGCCAAGGTGACCTCGTTGACGCGCCGCAACGCACCAGTCAATTCACACCGCGCGGCTGCAAATTTTTCCCGCTCCCGGCGGGACGGATCATTTTCCGGCTCCGCCGGCAGGCCGAGAATGTCCCGTGTGGGCGCCAGCGAAGCGGCTGTGTGCGGCTGAAGCGGGGCATGGCATCGGCATCCGTGAGTTTTTCACGCGGAGCCAAGCACAACGACCGGCTGAACCTCACCGAGCGCTGGATGGCCCGCCGCAGGTCCGTGCGCAGGGGCGTCACGGGGCTCCCCGTCCGCCGCGTCGCCTGCGGCAGTTTTTGGTGCCGCTTCTCCCCGCGCTGGTCTTTGGTGAAGTTGCTCACGCGCCGCTCCGATTGCGTTGTTTCGCCTGTTGGTTGGCGCCCCCCTTCGCCAGCATTCCTCCGAACCGCCCCCGGCTTGGAGTGATCATCGCACTCGGCCAACGACGATTTTGGTCGCACTCGAGGCGTCGAACGTTCGAATCCGCTTCGCCATTGAAACTCGCGTGTGCCGGTGGCAGCGTGGCACCCCGTGAACCATCTCGTCCGCGCCCGTGAAGTGTTCGACATCGAGATCGCCGCGCTGAAGGCCGCCCGCGACGCCCTCGATGACTCGTTGAACAAGGCGGCGGAACTGATCGTTACCACGCTGGCGCGCCGCGGGAAGCTGATCGTGGTGGGGATCGGCAAATCGGGCAACATCGGCCACAAGATCGCCGCCACCTTCACCAGCACCGGTTCCCCCGCCGTGGTGCTCAACAGCGTCGATGCCCTGCACGGCGATCTCGGCATCATCAACGACGGCGACCTGGTCCTGATGCTCAGTTACTCGGGCGAATCCGACGAGTTGACTGCCCTGCTGCCGGCCATCAAACGGTTCTCCGTCCAGATCGTGTGCCTGACCGGCAGTCCCAAGTCCACCGTGGCCCGACACAGCGATGTGGTACTGAACGTGCGCGTGTCGCGCGAGGCCTGTCCGTTCAACCTCGCCCCGACCTCAAGCACCACTGTCATGCTCGTCATGGGCGACGCGCTGGCCATGACGGTGCTGGGGGCGCGCGGTTTCCGGCAGCAGGACTTCGCCAAATATCATCCCTCGGGCGCCATCGGCCGCGCCCTGCTTCTGCGCGTGGGGGACATCATGCGCCGGGACGCTCGCAATGCCGTTGCTCCGGAAACGCTCTCCGTTCGGGAGGCCCTGCTGGTGATGACGCGCGCCAAATCCGGCAGCGTGAGCGTGGTCAATCGTCACGGCCGCCTCGTGGGCGTGTTCACCGATGGTGACCTCCGGCGTCACATGGCCGCCGACCACGATATTCTTTCGCGCCCGCTCCGCCAGGTGATGACCCGGCGGCCCGTCTGCGTCCGGGAGGACGCCCTGGCGGCCGAGGCACTCAAGATCTTCGACGAGCGCAATATCGACGACCTGATCGTGATCAACGCCCGCGGGGAACCGGTGGGGCTGGTGGACTCACAGGACCTACCCAAGCTCAAGTTGATGTGACGGGTCCGGGTCTTGCCTCGGTGGCCGCGCTGGCGCATCCTCCGCCGGCTGCGATTCGAGATGAAAGCTCTGATCCTGATCGATCTTCAGAACGACCTGATGCCCGGGGGTGCCTGGCCGGTGCCGCGCGGTGACGAGGTGGTGGCCATCGCCAACGCGCTGATGCCCTGTTTCAAGCTCGTCGTCGCCACGCAGGATTGGCATCCGCCGAATCATTGCATCTTCGTCACCCAGCACCCGGAACGCGCGGTGGGCGAGAGACTGCCCCATCGTCGGTTCCTCCACGTGCTGCAACCGGTGCATTGTGTTCGCAACACGTTCGGCGCCCGATTGCACGGCAGTCTGAACCTCGGGCGTGTGAACAAGATCGTGCAACGCGGCACCGACCCGGAGGTGG
The DNA here is from genome assembly GCA_035574135.1 of Candidatus Methylomirabilota bacterium. Taxonomy (GTDB): domain Bacteria; phylum Verrucomicrobiota; class Verrucomicrobiia; order Limisphaerales; family DATLZF01; genus DATLZF01. Next base: position 3,403 of record DATLZF010000591.1, on the reverse strand, counting down.
ATGGCGCCAGCGCGTTCCATGATCAGGCCGGCGAAATTGCCACGGGGCTAGCGCCCTACCTGCGCGAAAAGAGCGTGCGACAGGTTTATCTGATGGGCCTGCCGACGGAGACCACGGTGAAGCTCACCGCCTTGGAGGCCCTCGGCCTCGACCTTCGTGTGATCGTGATCGAGGATGGGTGTCGGACACGTCATCCGGCATCCGCCGAAGCCCAGCAGGTCTGGCAGGAATTGAAAGAGGCCGGGGTCGGTGTCCAGCGCAGCGGATTGATTCTGGAAACGTGGAAGAACAGGGCCGGCGCCTGGTAACTCCGCCGGGCCATCTCGGTCCCAAGGATGCGGCGCCACAGGCTCACCGCGTCAATGCCCGGCGGTCACCACCAGCGTTTGTTCGAGGGTGGAAATGCCCTGCCGTACCTTGTCCAGCGCCACGTCCCGGAGCGTCTTCATCCCCTGCTGCCTGGCGAGGCGGCCGATTTCCATGGCGCTGGCGCGATTGATGATCAGTTTGCGGATTTCGTCCGTGACCGTCATGGCCTCGACAATGGCGCAGCGTCCCGCGTACCCCGTGTTGTTGCATCGATCGCACCCGCGCCCCCGATGAAGGGTGATGCCGTGGAACGTTTCCGGTGTGATACCGAGGTCGTGGAACATTTTTGTCGGATACTGGACCGGCTCCTTGCATACGGGGCAAATGCGACGGATCAAGCGTTGAGCGCAGGCGAGAATGACGGACGATGAGATGAGGAACGGAGCGATGCCCATGTCGTCCAGACGAGCCACGGCGCCAGGCGCGTCGTTGCAGTGCATCGTGCTCAGAACCTGATGCCCCGTCAGGGCGGCCTCGACGGCGATCTCGGCCGTTTCCGTGTCGCGAATTTCCCCGATCATGACGATGTCAGGGTCCTGGCGCAGGATGGAGCGGAGGGCGTTGGCGAAAGTCAGGCCGATTTCCTTGCGCACCGGCACCTGGTTGATGCCGGGAATCTGGAACTCCACGGGGTCCTCGACCGTCACAATGTTGTACTCCGGATTGTTCAGTTCATTGAGTGCGGAGTACAGCGTGGTGGTCTTGCCCGAACCGGTGGGCCCGGTGACCAGCAGCAGACCATGGGGCGCATCCACAGCCGCACGAAACCGACGGAAGGTGTCCTCGTCCAGACCGAGCTTGTCCATGCTCGCGGAGAGATTGCTCTTGTCCAGCACGCGGAGCACGCACTTCTCGCCGTGCACCGTGGGCAGGAAGGAGACGCGCAGGTCGAAGTCGCGGCCGGCGACCTTGACCCTCATGCGACCGTCCTGCGGCAGCCGACGCTCGGCGATGTCGAGGCAGCTCATGATTTTCAGGCGCGAGACGAGGGGAATCTGGAGGTTTTTCGGCGGTGGCACCTTGTCCACCAGCACGCCGTCGATGCGGTAGCGCAACCGCACCATTCGTTCGAAGGGTTCGATGTGAATGTCGCTGGCACGCTCCTTGATGGCCTGGACCAGAATGAGATTGGCGAGCTTGATGACGGGCGCCTCCTCCACGGAGGCCGTCAACTGATCCAGGTTGACCTCCTCGACCGCCTCCTTGACCGTTTCCAAGCCGTCGGCGTCCACGTCCGCGCCGATGTGTTCGGCGGCATCCTTGATGATGTCTTCCATGCTGCCGGTTTTGCCGGCCTCGATGGCATGGAGCTTGTCGAGAATGGCCTTCTCGGAGGCGATCATCGGCGCCACTTCCATCTTCGTGATGCGGCGCACGTCGTCGATGGCGAGGACGTTGAGGGGATCCGCCATGGCGAGAAAGAGCTTGTTCTCGAGGCGGGAGACCGGGACGACCTTGTGATTCTGGCAGATGTCCTTGGGCAGCAGTTCGGCCACTTCGGGCGCGATGCCACAGCGGGCCAGATTGACGGGCGGCGTGTTGAGGACGCGGCCCATGGACACGGCCATGTCCTGGTCAGTGACCAAGCCCTTGTCCACGATAATCTTCAGGAGGCGCGTGCCTTCCTTGCGCTGCTGCTCGAGCAACTCTTCGACCTGCTTGGCGAAGAGCAGGCCGTCCTCCACGAGCGCGTCGGCAATGCGCTCTCCAAAGGTTTTGATGGCGGGCATAAAACGACTAGGCGAGAGGCTGGCGGACGACCTTGCGAAGGATTTTGACGAGATCGGAGGGTGGGGTCAGATACCAGAGGACGCGCAGATGGAGCGCCTCCTCGATCTCAAGCGCGGCCTGGCGGTTGAAGGGATTGGCGGTGGCCACGAGCAGGGACTTGCTCATGCGATCGAAGGGCAGGACGCACCAACGGAGCAACGTGTCCACGGGGGCGGAGCGGGCCAGTTCGACGTCCAAGTCATACTTTTCCATCGGCAGGTACCCCAGGCGGGTCTTATCAGCCAGCAGCCGGAGGGACTTCTCCACGGGTACGATCCCCTTGTCGGCCAGTATTTGGATAAAAGGTTCCTGCACAGCGAGGGGACAGGACTGCAAATCGGTTTTCGGCCAGCACAACTCGAAGTCGCCGGCCTGGATGACCTTGCCCTCGACGAACAGTTTGAACATCGCGGCCCGGCCGTCCTCCACCTCACTGGGGGGCTTGACCGCCTTCCCGCTCCGAGAAGTCTTGGCGGGAGGGCGAGGCTCGGGCAGCGGCTCGGGGGATGGCGCAGGGGTATTGAGATTGGTGGCACGCGACTCGATTTCGCCCAGTGCCGCGAGCACCTCGGCATCGTCGGGCGTGCGCTGAAGCACACTTTCGTACTCGAGGATGGCCGAGGAAAGCTGCCCCATCAGCACGTAGGCTTGGGCAATTCGCTTCGACGTGCGCACCACGTCGTGGTCTCGTCCCAACTTGATGTAGGCTTCCTTGAGGATTTCGAGCGACTGGTAGTCCTGCGGCTGTGACTGAGTGATCACCTCGAACATCTCAATCGTCTGCGCCAGTTGAGCTTCTTCGCTCGGCGATAACGAACCGACCATGTCTCGACCTTTGTCCTTCGGGTTGTGCTAATTCATTCAGACTTGAGACCATCGAGTCTCAAGTGCGTGTCCAAGCGAAGCAGGGCCAGGGCCAAAGAGAAGGACACCGCTTTGGCGGGCTCTCCACGCCCGGTCGCCCCCCTCGTCACCGTCAGCCCATGGTGCGAGCGATGCCATGGATGTCTCCCGCGCCGTCCGGGGACCGACCTGTCCGGGAATCGATCATTCCGTCCACCGACAGGACAGGAGGAATTAGCGCTTGCCGCGCCGGAAGGCGGTTTGTAGATTCCTGTCCCTGCTGGGCACCCATAGCTCAATTGGATAGAGCATCTGACTACGGATCAGAAGGTTTCAGGTTCAACTCCTGATGGGTGCGCCAGGGCCGTTATCCTCCCACGGATGAGCGCCCACCGGACCGATTGGCGGTGCGCCCGCGCTT
>DATLZF010000590.1:0-10398 GCA_035574135.1 Candidatus Methylomirabilota bacterium | reverse complement strand
GCAGCTCCTGCCGCTCGTTCGCCGCCACTTGAAGGAATGGATCGGCCGCCATGGTTCGATCTGGATCTTCCGAGGGGTCCGCTCCGCGCGCCGGCGAGGCAAGGTTGCCGAGCAGCCCCCCCCACACGATCGCCGCACCCGCCAACCCGGCCAGAGTCCGAAACGGCGCGGAGGAGCGGGACTGTTCCTGGAGGAAATCACTCATGGCCTGCTCCTCTATCGGGCGATGGACTGCCATTGGTTCTGCGTCGCGCCTGTGGGAACGCCGGTTCCCGTATCCACGACGGTCTGGGGCCGGAAGCGCAGGAATCCGTCCCCCGTTCCGCCCGTCGTCCAATACATCACGTTGTCGCGCTCGGCGACGTCCGCGAGGTTGCCGAACACCGCCCGGTGCAACATTTCGTGCACGATGGTCACAATGAGTTCGCCACCCGCATCGGTGACCAGTTGAGGATCGGAGGAAAGCCCGGCCAGCCCGCCATAGATGGTGTTCGTCGCCGCCTGGGCGGTAGCCAGAGGAGCAGACAGGGTGAGCACGTTGCCCGCAATCGCCGTGACGGTGACGGCTTCGCCTGCGCCGGAGGGAGGTCCCACCGTGTAGCCCTGCCTGCCAATACCGGCCGCGTTGACCAGGACCAGTTTGTTCGTCCCGGCCGGTGCGGCGGCCGCCAGCCGCCAGTTGTCCCGCAGCTTCTCGACGTAGGCGATCTTTGGATTGCCTGCCAGCATGGCGTCCTTGATCGCCTTCAGTTCGGGGCCGCCATCGGCCTCGTTGTTGTAGTAATCGAGAAAGCCGTTGTTGTTGAGGTCAAACCGGACATTCTGGTTGGTGCTGCCATCGACATCGAGAATCTCGATCACACCCTGTTTGTAGATCTTGTTCATCTCGGTCTTGAGGTCCGCCAGGGAAGGATTCTTGGCCGGGGTCGTGGCCGGTACGGTGGCGTCGAGCAGCCGGTAATAGGTGACCTTGGCCACCTGGTTCTCCTTGTAGATTTTGACCTGGAGGTTGGTCAGGATCGGGCCGGTGTTCGTGCAGGCGTGAATCCGGAGCAGCGCCGACTCCCGGTCCCCGCCTCCGCCGGCTCCCATTACGGTCACCACCGTCGTGCCGGCGGTTAGCTTGCCGTCGCCGGCCACGGTCATCCTCGAGGTATCGCTGCTGACGGCCCAATAGCCGCCAGGGACAAAGGGACTGACCGTCACCGAGACCGTCGTGCTGTCCGCCTTGTCGAGCGAGAGGTAGTGAACGCCGTTGGTTTTGTCTTCATCGAAGCCGAATTTTTGCGTGGCGCTCTTCGCGAATGACACCGTGGCCAGATGGAAGTTGATGGTGTGGGTCACCTCCCCGTCCTGCAGGGTGCCATCGCTATTTTGGTCGCAGCCGGCCTTGATGGGGAAGCTGCGGTTGCCCCCGGAGATGGTGAGATCAACGGTGGCGCTGCCTCCGGTAAAGTCGCCCTTGTTGGGGGCGGCCGTCATGCCGTCCACCCGCCAGAGGATGCGCTTCTTGGCGTCGGCGTTGTCCGGCAGGATCTCCGCCGAAATCCTGGCCTTGGCCGTGTTGGTGCTGAGCATGATGAGGTCGGAGGCCCCTGGATTGGTCTTCACGTTGGTCGCGTCCGCGTTATCGGCCACGATGAGCTTCTTGAGTTCGAAGAGCTTCACCTTGGCCATGCCCTCCTTCATGGCACTGGGGCAATCCTTGCAGGAGACCTTGAGCTTGACCGTGTACTCGCCGCCGTTGGTGTAGGCGTGCATGGGGCTTTCCATGTCGCTCATGGCGCCGTCGCCGAAGTCCCACTTGTACTCGAGCATCGTGCAGTTGGTCTGCTCGACCTTGGCGGTGAATCCGAACATCTGGTTGCTCATGAAGCAGCGGACGAGTTCGTTGGTGCCGTCGATCATCGGTTCCACCTTCGTCACCATGATGGGCTCCCCCTTGCAGACACCATTGGTGCACATATCCCGCACGGTGCACATGTCCATGTCGTCGCACGGCCCGTTCTTGTCCATGGGCATATAGGTCGGGCAGGCACACGGGCTGGCGGGCGGGATGGTGACCCATTTCCTGCAGTCCGTCTCCATCGGCGGCCCGGAGCACACCGGCGTGCAGGGCGGCGGCGGCGGCACACAACCACCCCAGCCGGACTTGGTCACGCCGAAACCCGGATCGGAACACATCAACGCGCCGTCGGCCGTGATGGTCGCGGTGCCGATGGCCACGAACTGGATCAGATCGTGATCGAAGGAGAACATTTCGACGACCTGGCCGGCCGGGGCACCCATGTTGGGAATGCACATGCGCGCGGGCGGATCGAAACGCAACCCCGGCGGTTGCACAGTCCAAGCCAGCATGAATTGGGACCCCAACGGCGGCGGCATGGGCACGCGCTCGAGGTTCACCTGGCTGAAGGAAACGTTGGTCACGATCGGCTGGCCGTCGGGGCCCCGGATCGACCGGGGGAAAATGGTCATCTCGGCGCCCGGAATGCCCTTCATCTGGATGGTCACGGGCTGGTCGCCGCCGGCCAGCTTCGCTTCGTCCAGCGGGAGCATGTAGATCGGGCGGTCCACGCTGTTGTCGCGCCCGGCCACGGTCACAAGATCGAACTCGAGCGGGTGCCAGGTGCCGGGATAGCCGCGGTTGCGCGCATCCACAAAGAGCCGGACGGAACCGACCGGCACGTTCGAGATGACGAACTGACCGTGCGCATCGGTAACGGTTTCCAGCGTGGTGCCCTCGACGTGGCAGAGGATGTTCGAGAGCGGGCGGTTGGCGTTGTCGAGGACCAGGCCCACCAGCCGCGTCAGTTCCGGCCGGCGCGGTGTCAGGGCCGAAGCGGTGAAGGTGGCGGCGCCATTCGTCAGGCCGGGCACCACCGCGATGACGACGTTGTTGTTGATGCCCTCGTCGGGTCCGAGCGTGTGCACCACGGAGGCGCGACCGTCGGCGTCGGTGTTGGTTGCCACCAGGGTGGCGCCGTCGATCGTTCCCCCGCCTTGAAAGACCATGAACTGGATCGGTGCCCCGGCCACGGGGTTGCCACCGACATCGATGACGTAGGCGGTCCAGGGCTGCGCCAAGGGCTTGCCGGGTTCGCCGACCTGCGTTTCCGGCAGCAAAGTCGCCACTCGATGCGGTGGCGCGCCCGTGGCGTTGGCGCAGAAGATAACCTGCCCGAGGGCGCCGGCGGCAGTGACCTCGACCTGGTTGTTGCCCGAGCCGGTGCGGGTGCCGAGTTGGAACAGCACCTGCGCCTGCCCGCGGTCGTCCGTGCGCACGGTGAGGGAACGGCCCTGCTCCGGGGGCGCGTAGAGCACGCCGTCATTGCGGCAAATGGAGAAAGTGACGGGCTGGTTGGTCTGGGCCACGCCGTTGCCATCGACCAGTTCCACCACGAGGGGCTCGGCCAGGCCGGTGCCGATCATGCCCGTCTGCATGTCGCCCGAGAGCTTGACCAGTCGCTTTTGCACGGCCGCCTCGACCACGGTCACCTGAATCTGCCGGCGGGCGGCGTTGCCGGCCCGATCGAGGGCCACGACTTCGATTACGTTGCGGCCCGGCACGAGCAACAAATCCGGGATTGAATAACTGCGGTTCAACACGGCGGCGGACAGGCCATTGACCATCACCAATGCCTGCTCCGGATTGACCGTGCCCGGCACGATGTCGTTGACCATGCCGCTGACGGTGACCTGCCGGCTGGCGAGGATCGCCCCGTCGCCGGGCGTCTCCACGTTCAGCGTGGGCGGAGTGGTGTCGCGGTTGACCGTGATGGCGGCGGTGCCGGTGCCGCCGAACTCGTTGCCCGCGACGGCGGAGACGGTGTTGCGGCCCTCCCGCAGCGGCACGTCGGCCGCAAACCGGCCCTGGTTGAGCGTCGCGCGCTGGCCATTGACCTCAACCGCGGTGACCGCGGCACCGACCGTGCCGGTCACGATCACATTCGTGCCATTGGTCAGGAAGCCCGACGCTGGACTGTCGATCGCGATCTCCAGGGGCATGCTGGCCACCGAAAACGTCCAGCGAAACACCGAGGGATCGAAGGGCACCAACCGGTCGTGCCGGATGGTGAACGTATCGAGACTGGTCGCATGCGCATCCCGCGCCACATCGCCAAACTCGAGGGTGTTTTCGACCACCGTCGTATGCGTCGAACCCTCGATGCGCAGCACCGCTCGCACGCCCTGAGCGGAGAGCACCTTGTTGGTGAGATCCGCCCGCATGGTGTAGGCAAACACCGTGCGATCCACCCTCGTCTGGCTCACAATCCGGTAGTTCCCGATCTCGAAACCCTGGCCACGGGCCGGATTGACCGCCAAAGCCAGAACCAGCCAAGCCAGTCCGCCGGCCCGTCGAACGTGACGTTGAGAAGCCATAATCTGAGTTTAAGAATTGAGACGGCTACCGTCGTGGCCGGCGAACCCGGCTCATTCCCCGCCACCCTGCCCATGCCAGCAGCCCCGCCACCAGCAGCCCGAGGGACGTCGGCTCCGGCACCACGGTGAATCCGGAGACCAGCGTCGAATAATCCGTGTCGTAGATCGTGAACGGCTGCGCCCCCGGCGCGCCCTCGCCCAGCCAGACAAACTGCACGCTAAACTCGGCGCTCAGGGAGGGAGCGTTCTGCATCGCCTGCGCGTCGAAGAACCCGGCGTCCGGCAGCACCAGGTCCGGCTGCACTACCAGCACGCTCCACTCCGGGTTCACCAACGGACCCGGGTTTTGCAACGCCCGATACAACTGCTCATCGAAGAAAACGCTGAATCCCTGACCGGACGTGAAACCGCGGTCCGCTACCCGGAATGTGTACTGCCACAGGTCCTGACCCGGCGTGGAGTCCGCCAGGTCGAGGGTTTGAAAGAAAATGGTCCCTTGCGCGTGTGCGGCCGCGACCATCGCCAGCCAGGCACACACCACGGCAACGCAGTTTCTCCCCGGCCAGAGCTTGTTTCCGGAGGAAGCTCCAGGGCATGACTTCGCACGAGGGAAGACGAAAAGAAAACCGGCCAGCCGAATTAGGGTCGCATTCATAGCCTGCCGATAGTTGGCGTAACAGGGGCATTCCCATCCGTCAATGCCTATTACGTCCGACCACACGAATTCTTTCGCAGAGAACTCTTCCGAAGGAGCCCCACACGCACCCCCAATTGCCCCGGCCGAGGCAAACTGCACCCACTTTCGAGGCCACCACCTCTTTCGACGCAGCGGCGCAACAGGAACTGTCGCCCATCGGTCCGGCAGCCCATTCAGGTCCACGGGACCACGCGGCTGTCGAGTTGGAACACCTGGCCGGACACATTCTCCATCGTGGCGAGAAAAGCGACGAAGCGCGCCACCTCGTCGGTGGAATTGATCCGCCCCAGCGCGTTGGCGCGCGCAAAATCGGCCATTTGCTCCGACGGCAGACCCGCCGTCATGGCCGTGGGCAGCACGCCGGGCAGCACGGCGTTGACGCGGATGTTGCGCGAGCCGACCTCGCGCGCCAGCGATTGGGTGAGACCGAGCAAGCCGGCTTTGGCAGCGGCGTAATTGGCCTGCCCCCGCGCGCCGGCCCGGCCGCTGAACGAACTGATGTTGATGATGTGGCCTCCACGCTGCCGGAGCATGGGGCGCAACACGGCACGGGCACACAGGAAGGCGCCCTTGAGATTCACGGCCAACACGCGATCCCAGTCCTCGTCGCCCAACTGCCAGCAAGCCCGGTCCAGGGCCACACCCGCGTTGTGCACGAGCAGATCGATCCGCTGCCAGCGCGCCAACACGGCATCCACGGCCACGCCAACGGCGGCGGGGTCGGTGACATCCAGCGTCACGGGCAGCACGTCCTCCGTCTCCGCGTGATGCTGCCGTCGGTGTTGCCCGGCGGCCACACGCCAACCCTGCACGCGCAGTTCGGCAACGAGTGCGCGACCCAGGCCGCCGGCGGCGCCGGTGATCAGCGCGACACGCGTGGAGGCCGGGCCACTCACAAGCCGTGGTTGATCCGGTCGCGGGACAACTGCCAGATGAGGTGGGCCGCGTGGATCATCGCCAGCACCAACAGGCCGATGCCCGAGCCGCGTTCCAGGCGCAGCAGCGTCTTTTCGCTCAACCGCCCGTGGCCGAGCGAGCAGAACCAGCTCAAACCGGTGAACCACAGGCCCACGCTGGCAGCGACGCCCGCGATGCAAGCCAGCTTGCCCTCCCAGTCCGGCGTGACCCATTCGCGCGAGATGAAATTGGCCGCGAGAATGATCCAGAACAGGAACACGCCCGGGTTGCCCATCACCCGCACGAATCCGATCCAGAAGGCCGAATGCGGATGGAGCCGTTCCTCGATCTTCTCCTCGATCTTGGGCGCCTTCATCAAGCTCCGGGCGAACAGGAACTTCAAGCCGAGGAACAGCATGAACGCGAAGCTGAACAACTCCATGGCCGCCTTGATCACGCCCCGCGTGAAGAAGGAGGCGAACCCGGTGAAAGCCATGCCGCAGTAGATCACCTCCATGGCGGTCGCCCCCAGGCCGATCAGGAACGCCCAGCGGAATCCACGGCGCGCGCCCTCGTTCATGATGGTGAGGTTGATCGGCCCCACGGGAATGCACAGGATGATGCCGCTGATGAAACCCGTCAGCGCCGCCACGGCGATCGGAGATAGCTCAAACGGTCCCACCATGGCTCAAGTCGTCGCCGTCCCGTCGCCCTCGCTCTCGTCCTCGTCCTCGTCCTCGATCTCGCGCCGTATTTGCCGCGAAATCCGCGGGCGGATGAAGCCATAGAGCAGGTAGGCGGTGAAAAACGCCGGTAGGACGAACACGAGAATCTTCTCGCGCAGGATGACCACGCTGCCCAGAAACAGCAGCGCCAGGAGGGTCCGGGTGAAGGTCCGTGTGGCCCGCAGGTCCAGGCGCTTGAAGGTCGGGTACTTCACCTTGCTCACCATCATCCAGGAGAGGAACAGCAGCAGCACCGGCAGCACAAACCGCCAGTTGCCCTTGGCAAAATCCTTCTCGTCCCACCACATCATCAACAGCGTGAGCGACGCCACCAGGCCGGCCGCCGCCGGGATGGGAAACCCGAGGAACTCGCTGCCGCCGCCCGTCTTCGCCTCGGCGGCCAGGCAGTTGAACCGCGCCAACCGAAACGCCCCGCACAGCAGATAAATCGAAGCAATGAACCAACCAATCTCCGGATGCGCCACGAACACGTCCTTCAACACGATCCGATGCACCAGAAACGCCGGCGCCACGCCGAACGAAATGATGTCCGCCAGCGAATCGAACTCCCGCCCGAAGGGGCTCTCGGAGCCGCCCATGCGCGCCACCCGCCCATCGAGCAGGTCGAAAATGCAGGCCAGCAGGATGAAGAACAACGCCACGCGGATGTCGCGGTAATGCTCCTGGCTGATGTCCGCCTGCACAATCTTCGTCAGCGCCACAAACCCGCAGAACAGGTTCGCGCCCGTCATCAGATTGGGCAGGAAATAAATCTTGAGCTGCGGCTCTTCCCGTTCACCCGAGACTGGAGGGCGCGAGTCCATGCCCGGTCAATCGAGCGACGCCACCACCGTCTCGCCCGCCTTCACCCTGTCCCCGAGCCGGACGTGGATTCTCGCCGTCAACGGCAGATAGAGATCCACGCGCGAGCCGAATTGAATCAGGCTCACCCGCTCGCTACGGGCCACCGTTTCACCCGGCGTCACCCAGGGAACAATGCGGCGCGCGATCAAGCCGGCAATGAGCCGGAAGGCGACCTTCTGCCCGGCCGGCTCGGCACATTCCAGGCCGATGAGGACGTTCTCGTTGTGCAGACCGCAGTCCGCCGCGGTGGCACTGAGGAACTGGCCTTCCCGATGCCGAAGGAAAGCCACCCGGCCCGCCACTGGCGCCCGTTGCACATGCACGTCGAACACCGAGAGAAAAATCGAAACGCGCTGGCACCGGCCCCCGAGGAACTCGGGCTCCTCGGCCTCGCCAATCAGATCCACCTTGCCCTGCCCGGGCGCCACCACCGCATTCGGCGTGGACGGCGCCACCGGCTCCGGATCGCGGAAGAAATAGAGCGTGAAGAGGGCGAAGAAAATCCACAGCCCGATGAGGAGGGAGGCCAGCGAAGCAATGAGACTGCCCAGCAACGTGGCAACCACCCCGCCGGCCACGATGGCCAGCAGGAGAACGAGCGTCCAGCCGATGATCTTCAAGCCCGCCCGAAACGCCTTGCCCGAATGCTTCATGCGCGAGCGAAGCTAAAGACTCCGGCCGGTCAAGGGAAGTGGGATCGTCACTTCCAGACGAAGCCGCGTTGGCCTCCGGTTCAACCCCACGAACCCCGCACCGGGACCGGGAAGAACACCCGCCCCGGCTGCGGCAACCGCGCCATCGCCGAGCCGCAGCCCGGACGGTTGCACTCCCCCCCCTTGCGCACTCGATGGCAGCGTCGCGCGATCCGCGCTCAGCCTCCGGCCCTTCGGCGATCCGCACCGCAAACCGCTTGGAATAACTCACCCCATCCGTGCCAGCGCGCGGTCGAGGCGCTGCAACACGCGCTCCTTCCCGAGCACCTCCAGCAGATGGTACAGGCTCGGGCCGATGCTCCGGCCGGTGCAGGCGAGCCGGACCGGATGCACCAACTGACCGACCTTGACGCCCAGCCCGGCTGCGGTGGACTTGAGCGCGGCTTCCAGGCTCGCGGCGTCGAAGCTCGCCAGACCGGCGAAAACTTCACGCAAACGCGCCACCAAGGGCCGGTTCTCGGCAATGAAATGCTTTTGCGCCGCCTCGGGCTCGTAATCGAACTCGTCCTGGAAGTAGAAGCCGGCGAATTGCTTCACCTCGCTGAAGAGCTTCACCTTCTCCTTGCAGGTGTCGAGCGCGGCGCGGACGTAGGCGACGGGGAAGGCGTTGGTGTCGATGCCATCGCGCGCGAGGGCGTGGACGGCCAGCTCGTGGTAGCGATCGGGCGCCATGCTGCGGATGTACTCGCCGTTCAACCAGAGCAGCTTGGTCATGTCGAACCGCGCGTTATGCCGCAGAATCTGCGGCAGGTCGAACATCTCCACCACCTCTTTCAGGTCGAGCTTGGTCTTGTCATTCTTGGGGGACCAGCCCAGCAGGCAGAGGAAATTGACCACGGCCTCGGGCGCAAAGCCCTCCCGCTGGTAGGTGTCCAGCGAGGCGCCCCGGTCGCGCTTGCTCATCTTCGAGCCGTCCTGATTGAGGATGAGGGGAATGTGGGCGTAGCGCGGCGGCGGCACGCCAAAGGCCTCGAACAACGCGATGTGCTTGGCCGTGTTGCTCAAGTGATCCTCCCCGCGGATGACGTGCGTGATGCCCATTTCCAGGTCGTCCACCACGTTGACGAAATGGAACACCGGCTGGCCGTCGGAGCGCACGATGACGAAGTCCGGATCGAGCGCCTCGCGATCGGTCAGCTCGCGGGTGACGCGGCCGACCACCAGGTCGTCGATCACGACGGGCTCGGTGCGCATGCGGAAGCGGATGGCACCATCCTTTTCGTAAGCCAGGTCGCGGGAGAGCAACGCCTCAACGCGCCGCTGGTAAAGGTCCTTGCGCTGGCTCTGGAAGTAGGGGCCGCGGTCACCCTTGGCCGGACCGGTGGCCTCCCCCGTCAGCGGGCCTTCGTCCCAATGCAACCCCAGCCAGCGCAGCCCCTCGAGGATCACGTTCACCGCCTCCTGGGAGTTGCGCGCGGCATCGGTGTCCTCGATGCGGAGGATAAACGTGCCGCCGGTGTGGCGGGCGTAGAGCCAGTTGAACAGGGCGGTGCGGGCACCGCCAATGTGCAGGTAGCCCGTGGGACTCGGAGCGAAGCGGACTCGGACTTTCATGGTCATCAAACGCCGGGAGGTCGAATCCATGGCCGGCGGCCGAATTGTGTGACGGCCGCCGGGCGGGTGGCAAGCGCACATCCGGGCCGGCCACGATGCAAAGCGGCGTTCAGCCTCGGGACACCGGAGTGCCGGACTCCGCCGCAGCGTGAACCGAGTGGGGACGCCATCGTGGTTGGAGATCGGTGCCATGTCCGCCCCCTTCGGCCCGCGCGCCGGCTCCGACTTGCGCTCGACCGGCCGCGCCACTTCGGCCAACATCCGCGCCATGTTCGATCGGGTTACCCGGCTGGCGGCCCAGGTCATTTCGCAGGCGGATCGCGCTCACCCCGCGGATGCCGTGCTGCGCGAGGTCCTGCGGGCGGAGCACGGCTTGGCGCGGGAGGACGGCCGGAAGGTGCGGGATGCGGTCTTTGCCCATTACCGGTGGCTGGGTTGGCTGACGGAGGAGCCACTGCTCGACCAAATTCGCCGCGCGGTCGAACTCGACAACCGGTTCCAACGCGCGCCCGGTTCGTTTTCCGACGACGACCTGGTGGTCGGCCGCGTCACCCGCGAGCTGACC
>DATLZF010000589.1:0-3295 GCA_035574135.1 Candidatus Methylomirabilota bacterium | reverse complement strand
CCCTGCTCCCGCCGCGCCCAAGCGGAGCGCCCGGGAGCGAAGGCGACGAAGTACTCTTCTTCCCGGGATGCTTCGCTCCCCTCGCTCCTTCGCGGGACACCTTTCGCCGTGCTGCTCACGCGAACTCGCCTTTCCGATATGCCGGGAAGTAATCGTCGCCCGGCGTCAGACCACGCTCCTGCGTCAGGTTCGCATAGGCCGGCGGATTCAGCACCCGCCCGCACAACCACGCCGTGCGCGTGCCGCTGGACCAGCCGCGCTTGAAAGCGGCCAGCCCGTCCACCGCGCCATCCCGCGCGCCCGGCGTGCCGCCGAAATTCACCCAACGCACCCGGCCTTGAAAATATTCGAGCAGCGCCATCTTCAACGCGTAGGCCGCCTGCAACTCGTAGCCCCGGTCGCTCATCGCCACCAAATGGCCATGCGCCACCTCACCCTGCACGTACCACATATCGAGGCCCAGCGTCTCGCCGCCGGCGGAGGCCCGAAACAACACCAGCCCGGGCACCGCCAGTTGTCGCGCAAAGGACGCCCGGGAGAACGCCCTGATGCCCGTGATCCCCTTCTTCGCCGCGAACGCGCCGTACAACGCGCACCATTCGTCCAGATGACGCGCCGGCTCGCCACACACCTCAATCTGCATTTGCCGCTGCGCCCGGCGCGCGAATTTCCGATGCGTCGCCGAGGTGAACCGTTCCCACGGCTGCTCCAGATCCGCCACGAAATGCTCCTTGAACGCCGTCACCCGGTCGAAACACGACCGCAGCCATGCCTCGTCATAGTGTCCGAACGGATCAGTCACCAGCACCACGGACACCAGCCGCGGACCGATCTCGGCCAGGTCCGCCGGCAATTGGGACCAGTCCCCGCAGCAGAAGAGCGGGTAGCAGCCCATTGCGTCCACGGCCGTGGAACCTGCAATGGATCGCTGCAACAGCCAGCCGCGGCAACGCGCCAGCTCCAGCGGAACGCCGAACTCCGCGAGCGAGCCCGCGTAGAGCGGATGCAGATAACCGGAAGGATTCATTTCATGAGCAACGTCGGCTTCAGTCCTTCGCCATCATCATGCCGTTGACGAAAACGGGGAGCACAGCCGCCCGGGATGGGGTTCGGCGCTCCCTCGCGCCGGACCTGAACGCCTTTTACTCCACCGGACGATATGGGTGCTCAGACGTCCCACGCCAACCCCGAGGGCACGCTTCCCACTCACGCCGGCTCATTCCGACTGAAGGGCTGCTACGCCCTGACTCCAGCCGGCGCCGCCACCGCCGCACGCGCCTCGCGCGACCGGACCTTGCCCGACCCCGCCGCCAGGTACTCGAGCATGTCACAAATCCGGTCCACATCCTCGAGGGCGAGGGAGTCGTAGATCGGCAGGGTGAGAATGCGTTTCGCCACCCGGCGGGCCACCGTCAGCGGATCCCGCACGACGACGCTCCGGTAGCAGGCGAAGTCGCACAACAACGGATAAAAATACCGCCGTGTGAACACATTGAACTCCTTCAGCCGCGTGTAAAGCTGGTCGCGCGTCATCCCGAACTGCGCCTCGTCGATCTCGACCGGGAAGTAGGCGTGGTTGTAGGCCACGTCGGCCGCGGGCGGGGGCGGCATGATCACGCCCGGCACCGACGCCAGCCGGGCGCGGTACCGCTCGGACACCGCGCGGCGCCGCTCGATCAAAGTGGGCAGATGGCCGAGCACCTGCAAGCCCATCAACGCCTGCAGTTCGTTCATCTTGGCGTTCGTGCCCGGCATCACCACCTCTTCCTCGTTCTCGAACCCGAAGTTCTTCAGATAATCGAACGTCTTCTTCAGCCCGCCATCCGCGAACACGAGCATCCCGCCCTCGATCGAGTGATACAGCTTGGTCGAATGAAAGCTGAACATGCTCAGGTCCCCGAGCTGGCCGATGTGGCGCCCGCCCACCCGGACATCGAAGGCGTGGGCCGCGTCGTAGAGCAGGCGCAGGTTGTGCCTCCGGGCAATGTCCGCCAGCGCCTCGTGCTGGCAGGGAAAGCCGTACACGTGGACCGCCAGAATGGCCGTGGTCCATGGCGTAATGGCCGCCTCGACCCTGGCGGGATCGAGCGTGTAATGGCGCGGCTCGATATCCACGAAGACCGGCCGGACCTTGTTCCAGTAGAGCGCGTGCGTCGTGGCCACGAAGGTGAAGGGCGTGGTGATCACCTCGCCGGAGATCTGCATGCCCTGAAGCGCAATCTGGAGCGCCAGAGTGCCGTTGTTGAAGAGGCACAGGTTTTCCGTGCCGGCGTGGGCGCACAGCGCCTTCTGATAGCGCTGCACGAGCGGCCCGTTGTTCGTCAACCAGGCGTTCTGCCAGATCTCGGCCAAGCCGCGCTGGAACTCCTCCAGCGGCGGCAGAAACGGCCGCGTGACGTAGATCGGTTTTTCAAATGGTTTGGGCATAGGCGGGAAAACGGTTGCAACCAGGCATGGGCGCGCATGAACACCGCGGAAAACGGACTTGCAACCGGCTCGTGCAAGCCCGGGAGCCGCTGCCGGAGCGGGAGCCAGTCCCGGAACGGGGCAACCGCCGCAGCGGCTCTATGATTCGATCCATTTGTCGTTGCTTCGTGCCTGAAGCCGGCCAGGCGGGGTGGAAGCCCGCGCTCCGTTACGGGAGGTGGCACATCCGTCTCTTCACGCCCCTGCCACGCGTTCCCATTCGTCGGCGTGGATCCCCAGCACGACGATGTCCCGGAACCGGCCGGCCTTGAAGATGTGCTGCCGCATCGTGCCCTCGAGGGTGAATCCCACCTTGCGGTACGTGGCCAGCGCCCCCTCGTTGTCCGCCAGCGCGAACAGATACACCCGGCGCAACCCCAGATCCTGAAAGGCGTGCCGCAGCATCAACCGCAGCGCCTGGCTGCCGTAGCCCTTGCCGCGGCAGTCCCGCTCGCCGATGAACACCCCCAGCGCCGCATGCCTCGACAACCAGTCGATGTCCCGCAAATACACGTTGCCCACGTGCGTGCCCGGACCGCCACTCCCCCGAGCCGCAGCCAATGCAAGGACGAGGATTTACGAACCTTGAGGAGGACGCTGCCATGTCTCACCGCCTGGTTTGGGCGTTTGCCGGCGCCCGCTTGTCATCCCCCCGAGTACGGGTCTATCTCGCGGAGAACGGAGGCATCCTGGAACGTTTGAAACCGCCCGGTCAAACCGTGCCCGACCAGAATGCGCCGCACTGCGCCAGACTGGCGGCCCGCCGCGCCCAGCGCCGTTGCACGCGGCGCACCTGGGCTTCACTCCACAAGACCGGAGTGAGCACGCG
>DATLZF010000588.1:0-9685 GCA_035574135.1 Candidatus Methylomirabilota bacterium | reverse complement strand
TGCCGCCGCGTTCTACGCCGCCGACTTGGGCCGCAAGGTGATCCTGGTGGAACGGGACGCGCGTCTGGGCGGTGTGTGCCTGAACCGAGGTTGTATTCCGTCCAAAGCCCTGTTGCACGCTACCAAGCTGATTCGCGAAGTCCGGGATTCGGCCCAGCGCGGCATCAGCTTTGGCGAACCGACCATCCGGTTGGACCAGCTCCGCACCTGGAAGGAATCCGTTCTGCAAAAGCTCGGCCAGGGCATCGCGGGACTGGCCGCGCGACGCAATGTGCAGGTGCTGCACGGCCGCGGGCACTTCGAGGACTCCAACACGCTGCGCGTGGAAACCAGCGCGGGCCAGACCTTCATCACGTACGACAAGGCCATCATCGCCGTGGGCTCGAAATCAGCCATGCCGAAGGCATTCGATCTGGGCAACCCGCGTGTCATGACCTCGCGCGAGGCGCTCGAATTGGAGGAAATCCCCGCGGAGCTGCTCGTCATCGGCGGCGGCTACATAGGCATGGAACTCGGCACCGTGTATGCCGCCCTGGGCAGCCGCGTCACCGTGGTCGAGGCGCTGGACGGCATTCTGCTCGGCGCCGATCCCGATCTCGTCCGGCCCGTCATGCGGTTCGCGGAAAAACACTTCAAGGAAATCCGCCTCAAAACCAAGGTCGCCAAGATGGCGACGGCCGGAAAGCAGATCAAGGTCGCCTTCGATTTGGGCGGCGGCCAGACGAAGGAGGAATTGTTCGACCGCGTCCTGGTGGCCGTGGGCCGCGTGCCCAATTGCGACGATCTCGGTCTGGAAAACACCCGCGTCGAGCGCGATGAAAAGGGCTTCATCAAGGTCAACGAGCGCATGCAGACGACCGACCCGAGCCTCTGCGCCATCGGTGATATTGCCGGCGGCGTCCTGCTCGCGCACAAGGCCGCCCGGGAGGCGCGCATTGCCGTGGACAACATCCTCGGCGAGGAAAACACTTCGCGCGATGTCGTGATCCCCGCCGTGGTCTTCACCGAACCCGAGGTGGCCTGGTGCGGGTTGACCGAGGCGGAGGCCAAGGCTCAGGGTCGCGCGGTGGAGATCGCCAAATTCCCGTGGTCGGCGCTGGGCCGCGCGCAGGCGATGGGCGCCACCGACGGCCTGACCAAGCTGGTGATCGATCCGGAGACCGAGCGCGTGCTGGGTGTGGGCATCGTGGGCCACGGCGCGGGCGAACTGATTGCCGAGGGCGTCGTCGCCGTCGAGATGGGGGCGACGGTGCAGGACCTGGCGCTGTGCGTGCATCCGCATCCCACCTTGTCCGAGACCTTGATGGAAGCGGCCGAGGCGTTCTACGGTCATTCGAGCCACACGTTCACTCGGCGGAAAGCCGAGGCCTAGTGCGGGTCGGGGAGACCGGCCGGCTCGGCGGCGGGAAATGTGGGTTGCGCGGACACCATGAGTCCCGATGACCAGTCAATCATCAGTCGCCTGTGCCTGCGCTGCGGCATCTGCTGCCGCGGCACTCTGTTCAAGGATGTCGAACTGCAACCGGGCGACGACCCGGCGAGGCTGGCGCAACTCGGACTGCCTCTGACCAAGAGGCGGCGCGGTGTTCTGTTTGCCCAACCGTGCGCGGCGCTGGGCGCGGACTGCCGCTGCCGGATCTACGCCGACCGCCCCAGGCGCTGTCGCCAGTTCGATTGCGACCTTTTGCAATCCGTGATGGCGGGGAAAACCGAACTGGCGGTCGCCCGGCGGATCATTCGCAGAGCCCGGCGCCAGGCGAAGACCGTGGAAAGAGAATTGGCGGCCCTCGGTGGCGACGATTCGTCGGCCCCGCTCCCGAGCCGGTTCCGCCGGCTGAAACGCCGCCTTGAATCGGGTGCGTACGATCAGGAGACGGCCCGGCGCTTTGCCGACCTCACCGTGGCGTTCCACGAACTGATGCTGTCCCTGCGCGAGTTTTTCTACGCGGGCAGGGATCGAGGTTGATCTGCCGGAACCAAGCCGACGCCCGGATCACGAGCCGGCTTCCAGCTTGCGGCGCAGGCGTTCGAGATTGGCCTCGACGCGCCGGATGTATTCGTTGGGGCCGTCGGGATAGGGGTCGTTCAGGAAACGATACACCCCTTCGAAGTCGTCCTGTATCCTCGGCAGAACGTAGCCGTGCCAGAACTCCGGGGTGTTGCGCATGAGGGCCTCGGCGCTGGTGTAGGCGGCGAAGCGCGCAGCCTTGTCTCCTCCTTGTCGGGCCGCCTCCCTGAACTCAAGGAACAGCACGGGCAGCTTGTCGATGTAATCCCGGGCAGCCATCTGCCCGAGCAGGTCTGCCGAGGCGAGGGCAAAGCCGAGCAGGCGCTCCGTGTCGTTCTGAAAGGGTATGGAATCGAGATCGGCGTTGACGCCGGTGCAGGAGATCATGTTCTGCACCGCGCGAATCTCGGCCGACTGGAAGCCCTGCCGGGACAGAAAATCGGCGGCGAACTGTGTACTGCGGGCAACGTGGACGAGGGTGTACTTGGCGCCGGTGCCTTCGTGGTCGTCGCGGCGCTTCAGATAGCCGGTATCGTGGAAAAGAATGGCGAGGAGGGCGAGCTGGAACTGCCGTTCGGGCAGTTCAGGCCGGATCTGCGCACGGTGACGCCCCTCCAGCAACCGGGCCAGGCAAAGCGTGCCCTGAAGCGTGTGCTCGAAGTCGTGGTAGCGGGCGTCGATGGGTTGGTAATCCGGATGTCGGCCCTCGAAACACTGGCCGGCCCAGTCGAAGGCGGTGGCAACGAAAAAACGATCGCCCGCCGGGAACAGGCGCAGGTAGATCTGCTGGACCTGACGTTCGACTTCACCGGGCACGCGTGTGTCGATTTCCTGAAACACGACGCCACCCTAGCGGCCCGGTTTTCTTTTGCACCGAAAAAACAGCCCGGCCCATCACACGCGATGAGCCGGGCGCGGTTGCGAGGACGAACCAGCTATTTCGCAACCTTCAGCGTCGTCACACGCGGCGAAGAGGGTTCCGCGACCGCCATGGCTTTGCGGGCTGCCTGAGCGCGGCCGCGGGAGGTGAGGGCGCCGTCTCCGCGCTTCTCCGTCAGGCTGAAGGCCCGCATCTGGCGCACGGTAGCCTCGGTCTCCAGTTGCGGCACTTGCGAGAAGCCGTTGTGGACGAGGGACTGCCGCACCCGTCGCAGGAGCTCGGCGCGGCTGATCGAGTTGTTGGCCGCCCGGATGTGCTTGCACAAGAAGTAGGTGAACGCCCCGTTGTAGCTGCCTCCGATGTAGGCATCGGCGGAGGTCTGGTTGTCCCGGCAGCCGGCCCAGAGGATGTGATGGGTCGATTCACGAGCGATGGCGGTGAAGCGCCCGGGTGCTTTTAACTCCTCTTCTTCGCCCTCGTAACGGGCGACGATGTCCGGCGGCGGTGGCAGATAACGTTCCTTGCGGTAGGCCGTGATCGTGGGCGCGGGCAGATTCCGTTCAGGCCCCAATTCGAGCGGGCGGCCGAGTTCACCTCCGACCTCCCGCAGCCCCGTGCCCGAGTGACACGAGTCGAGGAACACCTCCAGCAGCACCCCTTGGGGCAGCTTCTTGAAGATGGCGTTGAGGTCGTCGTCGGTGATGTAGCCGTTGTCCCAATTCATGTCGTGGGGGCAGATGATCTCGTCCATGCGGTCCGAGAGCTCGTCGCCGTCGCGGTCGCGGATCTGCGAGCCATGGCCCGAAAAGTGGAAGACGAGGAAATCGCCCGCCTTGGCGCCGCGGACCAGCCAGTTCAGGCGGGACAGGATGCCGGCCTTGGTCGCGCGGGCATCGACCAGCACCCGGATGTCCGAGTTGGTGAATCCCAGGTAGGACTTGAGGATGTTGCGCATGTTCGTGACGTCGTTGATACACCCGCGCAGATCGCTGATTCCCTTGTAATCGTTCACTCCCACCAACAGTGCTTTCCTGGCCATAACGTTGCTCCCTCGTTGTGGGACGACCGCGCGGTGCGCGCCCGCCCCGGTTTGATGTTACCGATCAGTGCGCAGTCTTCGCCGAAGATCGTGCCCGTCAAACGGGATTACTACGGATGCCGGCCGTCAGGTCCTTTACGGGCCACGGCCGCTCACGTTGTCCAGCCGGTCCGTGACGGGCGGTTCCGCCGCCGGCGACCGGGCTGCGAGAGGCGCGCCGGAGCACGCGCGCTGGGGATGACCAGATGGGACCGCAGTGCGTGGCCTGGCCGATGCGGGCCCGTCGGGATTTCGGCATCGCGTGGAGTCGCTCTGACGGCTTGCCTATCCGGTCTCCTGCTCTCCAATGGAGCCATGTCGATCAAGTATCGCTGCTGGGCCGAGGTGGATCTGGCGGCATTGCGTGAGAATCTCGCATGGTTGCGCCATCGCATCGGTCCGGGGGTGAAAATCCTGACGGTGGTGAAGGCCGATGCGTACGGGCACGGTTTGAAGCAGATCGCCGCGTGCCTGATGCGCAGCGGCACGGACATTTTCGGCGTGGCCAATCTCGCCGAGGCGCAGTCCCTTCGCGCGGTGGGGCCCGGTTGGCCGGTCCTGATGCTCGGTGCCTGCCTGCCGCATGAGATCGAGGCCGCCGTGCGCGACGACATCCGCCCCACTGTTTCCAGTCTGGCCGAGGCGCACGCCTTCGCCCGGGTCGCCCGACGCCGCGGTCGCACGGTGTCCGTGCACCTCAAGGTCGATACCGGCATGGGGCGCCTCGGTGCGCCCGTGGCGTCGGCAGTGGAACTGGCCGGACGCATTCGAGCGCTGCCGTCGCTGCGGCTTGAAGGCATTTATACGCATTTCGCTTCGGCGGAAGACGACCCGGCCTTCACGGCCCTGCAACTCCGTCGGTTCGCGAACGTTTTGACCGCGGTGCGCAAGGCGGGGCTTGAGGTGCCGCTGGTGCACGCAAGCAACAGCGCCGCGTTGCTCTACGAGCGCGAGGCCCGCTTCAATCTCGTTCGCCCCGGCCTTCTGGTTTACGGCGTGATGCCGCCCGGCCGGCGGCGGCCGCCGCGCGACCTTGCGAACCGCCTCCGCCCGGCGCTCTCATGGAAGGCCCGCGTATGTCTGATCAAGGAAATCGGCCCGGGTGATTCCCTCAGCTACGGGCGCATGTTCACTGCGTCGCGTCGCATGAAGGTGGCGACGGTGAGCGCGGGTTATGGCGACGGCTACCTGCGGGCCGCCGGCGGCCGGGCCCAGGTGTTGGTCGGTGGCCGGCGTTGCGCGGTGTTGGGACGCATCACAATGGACCAGATGCTGGTGGATGTTTCGCGCGTTCCGCGGGTGGCCGTGGGGGATGAAGTCGTGCTGATTGGAAGGCAGGGAGGACAGAGCATTTCCGCTACGACCCTCGCCGGCTGGGCGGGCAGCATCCCTTGGGAGGTGCTGACGAGCATTACCTACCGTGTGCCCCGGCTTTACCGGGGCGAGTCCGCCGCCTGAGACGCGGTCGGGTCCGTCGGCAAAGGGCACGGCAGCGGCCCGCCGGGACAACTCGTGAGAACGCGTGCTGCGGGCGGCTCCAAGGGCATCCTGGAGCATTCGCAGAAGCGGCGGCCAAAGCCGGCGGGCTGAAAGATTTGGCTGGGAGACGGGACGGCGCGTGGTTAAATGCCGCGCCGAAATCGTGCGCAGCATGAGAATGACATTGATCTGGCTTCAACTGCTCGGAGCGTTCGCGGTGGCGACCGCCGCGGAACCGAAAGGCAGGAACGTTTTCCTGCTCACCGCCGACGGCCTGCGCTGGCAGGAGGTGTTCCGGGGCGCGGAAGACATGCCCTTGACCAGGGAGTTCGGCAACTTCGGCAACAGCAACGCGATTCGCAAAGACTTCTGGCGCCAGACGCCGGAAGCGCGGCGCGAGGCGCTGTTCCCGTTTCTCTGGGGCACGGTGGCAAAGCAGGGCCAGCTCTGGGGCAATCGCGACAAGGGCAGCGAAGTGCGCGTGTCGAACGGGCGGAACTTCTCCTACCCGGGCTACAACGAGTTTCTCACCGGCTACCCGGACCCGAAGATCGACAGCAACGACAAGATTCTCAACGTCAACACCAACGTCTTCGAGTGGCTGCATGGCAGGCCGGAGTTCCGCGGGCGCGTTGCTGCGGCGGTGAACTGGGATGTGCTGCCGTGGATTCTCAACGCGCCGCGCGCCGGGTTTCCGGTCTGGAGCGGCTTCGAGGTGCCGGGCGGCACCGAACGCATGGCCGTGCCGGCGGCGCTGACGGAGATGGTCGAGCGCGGGCGGACGATCTGGTCCGGCGTGCTGCTGGATACGTTCGTCGCATACGCCGCCAAGCACGCCGTGCGCACGATGAAGCCTCGTGCCATGTACGTTGCATTTGGCGAGACGGACGACTGGGCGCACGAAGGCAATTACGAGCGTTACCTGCGCGCCGCGCACGAGTTTGATCGCTTCATCGGCGAGTTGTGGGCGCTGACGCAATCGATTCCCGAGTATCGCGGTACGACCACCTTCGTCATCACCGTGGATCACGGCCGCGGACCGGCGCCGGTCGCGTGGAAGAATCACGGCAAGGAAATCGCGGACTCCGCCTACACGTGGTTTGCAGTGATCGGTCCCGACACCGCCGCACTCGGCGAGCGCAGCGATACGCCGCCGGTTCGCCAGGCGCAAATCGCGGCCACGGTCGGCGCGTTGGTCGGAGAGGATTTTCACGGCGCGTTCCCGCAAAGCGCGCCGGCGATCGCCGAAGTCACCGGCTCGAACCGGCCTTGATTCTCACAGCAAATGAAAGTCACCCTGAACTGGCTCAAGCAGTACGTTGATTTCAACTGGTCGCCCGAGGAACTGGCCGAGCGGCTTACCATGCTTGGCCTCGAAGTCGAGGGCATGCAAAAGGTTGCCGGCGACTTCGAGGGCATCGTCGTGGCGCAGATACTCACCAAGGACAAGGTGCCCGGCTCCGACAAACTCTCGGTCTGCAAGGTCCACGATGGTCGCGGCGAGCGCACCATCATCTGCGGCGCCCAAAACCACCAGCCAGGGCACAAGGTGCCCCTCATCCTGCCCAACTTCGCCCTGCCACTGAAGCCGGGCGACAAGGAGCCGTTTGTGATCAAGGAGCGCAAGGTGTTCGGTATTACCAGCCAGGGCATGATGTGTTCGCCACAGGAACTCGGCCTGCCCGACGAGGTGGACGGGTTGCTCATTCTGCCCGAGGACGCTCCCGTGGGAATGCCGTTCGCCGAGTATCTCGGTCGCGCCGGCAGCGACGTGGTGTACGACCTGGAGGTGACGCCGAACCGTCCGGACTGGAACAGCGTCGTCGGCATCGCGCGCGAGATTGCGGCCCTGACCGGGAACCCGCTCAAGCTGCCCGATGTCTCGATTGCCAGCGGCCCGGCATCCGTCGCGGGCGCCGCGGCGGGAACCATGGTGGACAGCTACGTCGCTGTGCGCGTGGATGAGCCGGAGCTTTGCCCGCGCTACACCGCGCGCGTGGTGACGGGCGTGAAGATCGGTCCAAGCCCGGACTGGTTGCGCACGGCACTGGAGAAGGCCGGCATTCGCAGCATCAACAACGTGGTCGATGTTTCGAACTACGTGATGCTCGAAATCGGTCAGCCGCTGCACACGTTCGATTATCATCTCATCGGCAGGGGAGCGAACGGCAAGCCGACCATCGTCGTGCGCCGCGCCATCGAGGGCGAGAAGTTCAAGACGCTCGACGGACAGGAGCGCACGTTGACCGCCGAGAATCTGCTGATCGCGGACGAACAGCACGGCATCGCGCTGGCGGGCGTGATGGGCGGGTTGAACACGGAGATCAACGATTCGACGAAAGATGTCCTTATCGAGAGCGCCTACTTTGCGCCGACCAACATCCGCCGCACGAGCAAGGCGCTCGGGCTGCGCAGTGAATCGAGTTATCGCTTCGAGCGCGGTGCGGACCCGGCCATCGCGGATTGGGCGAGCCGCCGGTGTGCGCAACTGATTCTCGAAACCGCGGGCGGTCAGTTGGTGCCCGGCGTGGTGGACGTCGGTGCCGCACCCGCTTTGCCCCGGCGCATCAACCTGCGCTTCCGCAAGACCAACGAGCTGCTGGGCATCCATCTGCCCCCCAGACAACAGGCGGCCCTCCTCAACCGCCTCGGCATCAAGACAGCGGAGCCCGACGCCCCCGCTGAAGACAGCCCCGCGGCCGATTTCCTGATTCCGACCTGGCGCGTGGACCTGAAGGTCGAAGTCGATCTCGTGGAAGAAATCGCCCGTCTCCACGGCGTGGACAAGATCCCGGCCACGCCGCCACGCGGCGCCGTGGGGACGCACTCGTTTGATGCGGTGCACGACCAGATTGCGGAGGCGCGCCGGATTCTGGCGGCCCTCGGCTTGAACGAGGCCCAGGGGCAGACGCTCGTGGCCAGATCGGCCGTCCGAGAAGTGCCGGACGAACAGGTCGTCCCCCTGGCCAATCCCTTGAGCGCGGACATGGACACGCTGCGGCCCAGCCTGCTTCCCGGGCTGCTGGACACTCTGCGCCACAACGTCAGCCGCAAGAACAGCGATCTGGCTTTTTTTGAGATCGGCCGGGTGTTCCTCCGGGTCGCAGGCAAGATGCGCGAAGAACGCCGTGTGGCCGTGGCGCTGACCGGCCGACGGTGTCTGAACTTCTGGAGCGGCCGCGATCGCGATGCGAAGTTCGACGTCCATGATCTCAAGGGCATGCTCGAAGAGTTTTTTGACCAGTTTGGGCTGCGCGGATTGGTGTTCACCCGGCGACCGGCAAGCACCGGTCTGTTCCTCGAGTCCGCCACGGTGGCCCTGGGGGGCAAGCTGGCCTTGGGGGAACTCGGCCAGTTGCTTCCGGCGCTGGCGAAGCAGCACGATCTGCGCGACCCCGTCTTTCTGGCCGAATTGAACCTGGACCAATTGCTGGCCCGGAGGAACGTGGCCAGGTCTTTCAAGCCGCTGCCCCAGTTTCCAAGCGTGCGGCGAGATGTGGCCATGCTGGTCGCCGAGGATGTCACGCACGACGCCGTGCTGGAGGTCGTGCGCCGGGCCAGGCCGGCGCATCTCGAGCAGGTGGAGCTTTTCGACGTCTTCCGCGGGCCGGGCGTGCCTCCCGGCCAGAAGAGCGTGGCTTACGCCTTTACCTACCGCGCCGGCGACCGGACGCTGACGGATGCGGAGGTCAACGCCGCTCAGGAGAAGTTGGTGGCAGAGTTGAAGCTCAGGCTCGCGGCGACCGTGCGGGAGTGAGAGGTCGGATCAAGGCGCAGCGAGCCACCGCAGCACCGCGCACAGGGCGGCCAGCCGGGGCGTCGGTGCCCCGGCTTGTTGCGCGCGGCGGAGGGGCTCCAGAAACAGGCTTTGCAGTTCGAGCGGTTGCCCCCGCTCAAAATCGACGAGGGTGGACGCTCGGTAAGGGCCCATCGTGCGCGTGCGGGCGATCTGTTTCTCCGCCAGTTCGGGTTCGATGGCATGACCCAGGGCCCGGGCCGCCGTGATCACCTCGATCATCAGTTGCCGCACCAGTTGCTCCCATTCCGGCCGGCCCAGCAGGTCGGCCGTGGTGAGACACGGCGTCAACGGGCGTGCGGGGTCGAGTTCCCCCGAGCAGACGGCCTCGTAGCCGGCGGCCGAAGCCACGCCGAGGCCGTTGAAGGGGATGTTCCAGACGAGTTTCTCCCAGTGGGCACGTTCGAGGTTGTCGGTTACGTCGCAGCGCACGCCGGCGGCCCG
>DATLZF010000587.1:0-4443 GCA_035574135.1 Candidatus Methylomirabilota bacterium | reverse complement strand
CTCACGCCGGCGGACGTCGGATTGGTGGCGATGGTGACGGCGGTGACGGGATTCGCGGCGTTGTTCAAGGATCTGGGCCTGTCCATGGCGACGATCCAGCGCGACAAGATCACCGAGGAACAGATCTCGACGCTGTTCTGGATCAATGTCCTGACCAGCGGCGTCCTGATGCTCATGCTGATGGCGCTGGGACCTCTTTTGGCTGACTTCTATCGCGAGCCCCGACTCGTCGGAATTACCGTGGCGCTGGCGTCCCTCTTCGTCCTGGGCGGGCTCAATGCACAGCACTTTGCCCTGCTACGACGTCAGATGCGGTTTGTGACGGTGACCGCTGTCGAGATGACAGCGTTGGTGGTCGGTGCTGCGGTCGGGGTGGGAATGGCCTGGATGGGGGCAGGTTATTGGGCGCTGGTGGGCATGCCGGCGGCCAGCGGCCTGGTCAGCACCGTCGGGGCTTGGGTCGCCAGCGGCTGGCGCCCGGGATGGCCGCGGCGTGGAGTCGGGGCGCGATCGCTGGTGAAGTTCGGCGGCCGGGTATTGGCGCTGGACTGGCTCAATTACATCGCCTGCAACGCAGACAATTTTCTGGTGGGCCGCTACTGGGGTTCGGGTCCGCTCGGGTTGTATGCCAAGGCGTATCGGATGCTCGAACTCATGACGCGACAGGTCAACGGGGCTGTGGGAAGCGTCGCCGTTCCCGCCCTGGCGCGTTTGCAGGGCGATCCGGAGCGGCTGCGCCGTTATTTCCTGAACGGCTATGGCTTCGTGCTGGCGGTCAGCACGCTGGTCATCTGCAGTACCGCCGTATTCGCGGGTGAAATCGTGGCCGTGTTGCTGGGGCCGCAATGGACGGCAGTGGCCCGGTTATTTGTGCTCTTTGCGCCCGGGGCGCTGGCGGTGGCGATCATGAATTCTCAGGGCTGGCTGGCGGTGGCGCTGGGGCGCGTGGAGCGGCAAGTGAAGCTCGCCTGCTGGGTGGTGCCGGTGACCGTGCTGGCGTTTGCCGGTGGCCTGCCCTTCGGGATCGAGGGCGTGGCTCTGGCCTATTCGCTGGTCAAGGTGGCGCTGATTGTTCCCGTCACCCGGGTGATGACGGACGGCACGTGCGTATCGCCTCGCGACATCTGGGGAGCGGCCAAGTATCCGCTGGCCGCAGGGGCCGGGGCGCTGGTGGCCGGAGTGGCGGTCCGTCATCTTCTTTCGCCGACGTGGTCGCCGGTGGTGGTGCTTCTGCTGGGCGGCGCGGTCACCGCTGGTACTTACCTGGCGCTGCTGCTGGGGCCGTTTGGGCAGATGCGACGGTGTCAGACGATTCTGCGAGAGCTGACTCGACCGGCCGGGTCTCGGGCGGCTCCGATGCTTTCATGAAACGGGCCCACCCGTTCAACGGTTCCTCTCATGGCGATGCCTGCCGTGAGCATTGGTCTGCCGCTTTACAGGGGAGCGGAGCATCTCGCGACGGTCACAGACGCCCATGTCCGAGCTGACAAGATCGCGACTGCGGGAGAGATTCGATTCGTCTTGGCTGCTCGGCCAGTTCATCCTGTGCCGGCGGGAGGATCTCATTCCGGCAGGTTGGAGCCGGGTGGCGTGGGGAGCCGGGTGGCTGGCCCATCATGAGACGTTGCCCGTGCTGCCCATCGAGGTGGCCGGCGGCGAGGTGCTGGGTTGGGTGCTTGGTTATCCCATCGACGGATCGGGCCAACTCCGCGGGACCGGCGAGCGATTGCGATGGCCATCGCAATCGGCGGCGAACTGGGATGCCTTCGAGCAGTGGCTGTACGACTTTGGGGGGCGTTTCGCGGCGGTGGCACGAATCGAGGGACGGACTCGGTTCTATCTCGACCCGTCCGGGTCACTGTCGGCCGTGTATGCGCCAACGCACGCTGTGCTGGCCGCCTCGTCGTTCCTGATTCCCGATGACGGGGGCTGCCACGACGACCCATCGCAGGTGGATGCGTACCGGATTTTTGATTCGGACCATTTTTATGCGTTCGGATTGACGGGGCGGAAGGGTGTGCACCGGCTGTTGCCGAATCATTACCTCGATCTGGATCAGTGGCGGGCCGTGCGCCACTGGCCGAACGAAGGCCGAGCCCGGGACCTGCACCCGGAGGAAGCCATCGAAGCGATTGCCGGACCGGTGCGACGTGCGATTGCCGGAATCTGCGCGCGGCACCGCCCGTGTCTGGCGTTGACCGCGGGCCACGATTCGCGGCTGTTGCTCGCCTGCGCGCGTGCCCAGGTCGAGCGGCTGGATTTGTTTACCTTCGCCTATGATGCGAAGTCCCGGCAGGACACGCGGTGGGCCGTCAGGATCGCGCGGGCAATGAAGCTGCCACACCGCGTGGTGGGATACGTCGAGCCCGACGAGGCTGAAGTGGCGGCGTGGTTCTACAAGACCGGCGCGTGCGTGGGGGAGCGGCGCGGTGTGCGAGCCATCCGAGCGTTCAAGGCATTGGGCACGGAGCAACCCATCCTCTTTGGGATCGTGGGCGACCTCGTTCGGGGCAGCGAGTACTGGTCCAAAGACGACGCTGCGGACCGCCGGCCCGACCCCGTTTGTTTGGTCCGGCGCCTTGAGTTGCCGGTTACACCAGCGGGCCTGAGCGCTGCGGAGCAATGGCGTGACAGCCTGCCATCCATGGATGGGCTGGAGGTGCTGGACTGGCACTACCTGGAGCAGCGGCTGGGTTGTTGGGCGGGCGTTTGGCCTTATGGCTACGCCGAGGGGCGGGGATTCCAGCTCTTCCCCCTGAATCATCGATCGGTGATCGAGGCCATGATCAGGCTGCCCTTGGAGTTCCGAATGGGGGGACGAACGTTTGCGATGATCGTGGCCGCGCTCTGGCCGGAGCTGGCTCGTTTTCCTTACAACCAGCCCGTCGGCTGGCGGCGTGTAACCTCGTGGGCGCGGACGTGCCTTCCCGGTTGGACGCGGGCGCGTCGGATGATCAGGGTGCTGGTGCCAAAGCAGAGGCGGACGGCAAGCCACTCCGGGGCGGCGATCCCGTCTTAACGATGGAAGGCGGAGGTAAGCTTGACGGGTCTCTCCAGCCGGGGCCGGGCATCAAACGGCGAACCATCCGGGGCGCAGGGGTCCTGCTCATGTCGCAGGCCGTGCGTGTTGGTCTCAATGGCGTCGTTACGGTGGTCCTGGCGCGGTTGCTGACCCCGGCCGATTTCGGCCTGGTGGCCATGGTGACCACGATCACA
This sequence comes from Candidatus Methylomirabilota bacterium, assembly GCA_035574135.1. Classification (GTDB taxonomy): domain Bacteria; phylum Verrucomicrobiota; class Verrucomicrobiia; order Limisphaerales; family DATLZF01; genus DATLZF01. The sequence goes on along the minus strand of DATLZF010000587.1, from coordinate 1,227 downwards.
GGCTTTGCCGCCCTGTTCAAGGACGCGGGATTGTCGATGGTGACCATTCAGCGTGAGCGGATGTCGGACGCACAGGTGACGGCCCTGTTTTGGGTCAACGTGGCGGTTAGCGTCACGCTCATGCTGGTGCTCATGGCGGCGGCGCCGTGGGTGGTGAAGGCGTATGGCGAGCCGCGTTTGCAGGGCATCACACTGGCGTTGGCCTCCGTTTTTGTTTTGGGCGGGCTCAACGCGCAGCACTTCGCGCTGCTGCGCCGGCAAATGCGTTTTGCAGCCGTGGCCGCGGTGGAGTTGGGCGCGTTGGTCGTGGGCGGCGTCGTCGGCATCGCTTTGGCGGCGGCGGGGAAGGGCTACTGGGCGCTGGTCGGAATGTCGGCCGCGGTCGCGGTGGTGACGACGGCCGGCGCATGGGTGGCGAGCGGGTGGAGCCCGGGCTGGCCCCGGCGCGGAGTCGGGCTGCGCTCCATGCTGCGGTTCGGCGGCACGATGCTGGGGTTGGAGATGCTCCATTACGTTTCGGGCCAGGCGGACAACTTTCTGATTGGGCGCCGATGGGGTGACGCGGCGCTTGGGTTTTACGGGAAGGCCTTTCGCATGTTGGATCTGATGACGGGTCAGTTGAATGGCGTATTTCGATCCGTGGCCGTTCCGGCGTTGTCGAGGCTGCAAACGCAGCCGGAGCAACGGCGTCGCCATTTCCTGAACGGCTACTCGATCGTCGTGGCGTTGAGCATCCTGATCATCAGTTGCAGCGCGGTGTATGCGCCCGAGGCCGTCGCGGTCGTGTTGGGGCCACAGTGGGAAAGTGTGGGGCCGTTGTTTCGCCTGCTGGCGCCCGGAGCGGTGGCGGCAGCATTGATGAATTCTCAGGGTTGGCTGGCGCTCGCCTGCGGCCGGGTGGGCCAGCAGTTGCGCCTGGCATTGTGGGTGGTGCCGCTGACCGTGCTGGCTTTTGTCGTTGGCTTGCCCTGGGGGCCGAGCGGGGTGGCGATGGCGTATTCGGTTGCCAAGGTATCGATCGTCTGGCCGGTGACGGCGGTGATGACGAGGGGAACGGGAGTGTCGGTGGCTGACGTCTTTCGCGCCGCCCGCCCGGCCTTGATCGCGGGAACGGTGGCGGCCGGCCTGGGATGGCTGCTTCGGGCCGTTCTGGAACGGCACCTGGGGCCGTTCGCCGTGCTGGCGATTGGCGGGGCGACGATGACCGGCCTGTATCTGGGGCTGCTG
>DATLZF010000586.1:0-2268 GCA_035574135.1 Candidatus Methylomirabilota bacterium | reverse complement strand
CCAGGAATGGAACGAGGGCGAGGTGGAGCCCGCCACATTGCCCACCGCATCCGTGGCCCCGCTCAGGGTCACCGAATACTCGGTGTCCGGCGTCAGCGGCGTGCCGAGCATCAACACCACGGAACGTTCATTGGTGACGATGACCGACACCGGATTGCCGCCTCCGGGCACGGTGTAGCTGGAAGGCGAACTGACGCTGGCCGGCATGACCGGCTCGTTGAACTCGATGATGATCTGGTCCAGCGTGGCTGCGCCGCCCGCATCCACCGTTGGATAGGAGAAAATGCTCTCCACCGATGGCGCCGTGGTGTCCGCGAAAACGGTCACTTGGGCGACGGAACTGGTCTGGCGGCTCAACGAGTTGTAAACCACCACGTAATAGTTACCCGAATCAGCCACCTGAGCCTGGGCCACTGAGTAGCTGGACAAGGTGGCGCCGGCAATCTCGCCCACGCCTTCCTTATACCATTGGTAGTTCAACGGGGCACCCGTGGCGGTCACGGTCAGGGTGAACGGCCGGTTCTGTTCCACGGTGGTGGACGCGGCGGGATGGGCGGTGATGGCTGGCGCCACGATTTCCACCTCAGCAAGCATCATGGCCGCGAGGGCGTAACCGTAGGGCCCGCTGGCGGTGCCCCCGGGGATCGCCCCCGTGTACTGCTGGTTGGTGATGTAAAAGGTGCCGTCCGGGAAGGGTTGAATGTCGTTCCAGCCCACCACCGCACCCTCGTTGTTGGCGCCGCTATTGAAGGCGGCCTGCCCTGGGCGCAGGCCCGAGGCCGGGAAATTGTTCCCGGTCAGGATGCCCGGCCCGCCTGCACCGGGAATATGCGCGTCGGTCCAACTTGCCGCCGCGATGGAGGCCAGCGACCAGCGATTTCCGTAACCACCGTTGCGCGCCACGCTGCCCCGAAAGACATATCGCTTGGATGGATCCAGGCCGCTCACGGTCATGACCACGTAGCTTTCGGAGCTGTTTGGCGGGACTGCGCGTACGCCGACTATTCCGTCATTTGACAGGTCACAGATGCCGTAAAACAGCCGGGCCATGGGCGTGGTGTTCTGGACAGGCCGCCCGACGGCGCCGAAATCATCCGGCGCTCCGACGCGGGTGAACGTTAGAATCGCTGGCACCTCGGCACCCGTGGCGAAATTGATCATGTTGCCCGTCGTGTCGCTGGGCGCGCCCATGTTCAGTGTGCCGACCCGCTGCGCCGTGCCCCAGCTCGATGGCGTCGAGACATGAGGCGGGATGGTAGGTCCGGGCCGGTGGTCGTTGTAGGCAACCCAGTTGGTCACTTGGGGCAAGCCCATCTGCGGCACGAGCAGTCCCGCAGCCAGCGCCACCGGGCCGGTAAAGCGGGACACATACAATCGGGAGGTTTTCATACGTGATGTGTTGGTGAGTTCAGGTTGCACACCGCTTCCTCCGTCTGCCGTTCCCCGGAAACTGCAGTCCACCAAGTGGAGATGCACCCCGGGCAAGGAGGCGGCTTTTGCATCGCTGTCGGCTGATTCGAGGCGCATGATACAGAAACCGTCCTCAAGAGCAATTCCAAACTCCACGTCGCCCGATTTTTCACGGGTCTGTCGCAACCGGTCGAAATGGCCCGCAACAGCGTGGCTATTTTTAGAAATCCGAGACGGCCCCAAAGGAGCGGCGGCAAAGCGATGTCATTTCTGCTTCACGGTGCGATGAGGCCAACACCGCTCCTCCAAGGGCTCTCGAAGCCGCCTGACGGCCCCCATTGCCGTTGGGCCACCCCGCCCAGAGCAGCCAGTCTCCGCGCGATGCCAGTATCCGGGCGGGCTCCGACCCGCGAGCGCCGACAGCGCGGGTTGCAGCAATGCCGTGCGGAGGCGAGTCAGAGCCTTTTACCGCAGGAGCGCGGTGGCCGTGGCTTCCGGCCGGCCCAACTGCTCGAACTCGGAGAACAGCAGGTTGATCAGGTTCGAGGCGGCGTGGCCCGGTCCACTGAGAATGCCCAAGGCCACACCATCGGGCCGGATGAAGAAGTGAACCTGGCCCCGTTCGTACACCCACCGCAATCGGCGGGCCGCGATGCGCTGCAGACCGAGCGCATCGATCACTCCGGCCAGACCGCGCCAGGTGTCGCTGAGTTGCTTTTCGCCCCACGACGCACCGAAGGCGCGACTCAGGCTCGTTTGGTCGGGCCAGAGAATGCCTGCCGCCAACACACCCGGCTTGGCCAGGTGCTGCTCAAACCATTGCTGAATAATCTCCCGGTTCATGTCTCGTTCAAATCA
>DATLZF010000585.1:0-5355 GCA_035574135.1 Candidatus Methylomirabilota bacterium | reverse complement strand
GCACCCGGCCGGGCGACGAGCCGAAGCGGTTGGAGCGCGTCAATGCCGGATCCGGCGGGGGCACCAGTTGTTCCAGGGTGGCGACGAGCCGGGCGCTGTTGGTGGTGCGCGACAGTTCGTGCACCGTCACGCCGAAAGAGCCCTCACGCACCTGGCCGTTGGCGAGGATGCCGACGCGCCAGATGTGGGACTCCCAGCGAAAGGCCGCGCCGATGGCCTCGGCCGCGCGGCGGTAGCCATGTTCGGTGAGGTGAATGCCGTCGTCGGTGAGCGGGGGCAGGCCGGGCGGGAAGTTCCGGGGGTTGAGCGCCTCGAAGAGGTTCACGAAGTGCGCCTGGCGCCGCCCGGCGAGCTGCCGGAGGGCGTCGGTGTAGCGTTGCAGGTCTTCGTTGTGCCGGGCGGGGTCCGGCATGGGTGGCGGATGCCGTTCGTGCCGGATCGGGCTCAAGAGGACGAAGCGCACCGGGTTGGTGCCCGCGGCCTCCTGCACGAGGTCCATCAGCTTCTCCATCTCGGCGACGAAGTTCGACAGCCCTGCCGCCCCCGCGAACGACGCGGTCATGCCGTAGCTGAGGAAGGCGACCGTGGGTTTGGCGAGCACGAGGTCATTCGTGCGCAGGCGATGGAGACCTTCCGTCGGGAAGCCGAAACCGGAGCGGGATAATCCCAAGGGCGTGTCGGCGCTCCAGCCGAGGTTGCGGAACGTGACATGCCGCTCGGGGTAATGCGTGGTGAGCAGATACTCGATGTGGCCGTAGGTCTGTTCGCGCTCGAAGAACGTGTCGCCGAGGAACACGACGCGGTCGCCATCTCGCAGTTCAAACACGTTGGTGTTTTGGGCGCAGACGGTGGAGGCCAGGATGGCCAGGAACGCGACGGGCAGGAGATGAAGACCACGGCGCACCGGGGCCGGGGTGGTGCGCAGACGGCGGAGGGCGGAGGCGCGGTGGCGCGGGGAAAATTGGTCAGCGACCCCCCGGGCGACGAGAGTGGCGAATCGGTTCATGGGACGTGTGGCTGATCTAACAAGTGGCGAAAACGCAGCGCAAGAGAACAAACCGGGCGAATCGCCGAGGAACGAGGGACGCCTCGGACAGGGGAATGGAACCGAACCCGGCTTGAGCCCGTCGGTGGGCCGGCGATACGGCCGTCGTCCGCTTCAACGCCCCGGAGCTTCAACCTCGTCTGGCGTCACTTCTTCGTCAGCTTCGCCACCGCGTCCTTCATTTCACTCAGGTGCGTGTCGGCGGACGGGGTGTCGGTGACGTGCGCGATTCTGCCATCGAGCCCGATGAGGAAGCTGGCGCGCCGGGCGATGTTCTTGCCGGGTTCGCGCCGGACTCCGAAGGCGTCTGCGATCTTGCCTTCCGTGTCGGCGAGCAAGGGGAAGTTGAGGTTGTGTTTGGCGCGAAATTTCTGATGGCTCTCGGCGGAATCGAAGCTCACGCCGACGACGGCCACGTTGTCCTTCTGCAGATCGCCCATCCGATCGCGCAAGCCGCACGCCTGCTTGGTACAGCCCGGCGTGTCGTCCTTGGGATAGAAGTAGAGCAGCACGATCTGTTTGCCCACGTGATCGGCCAGCTTCCACGGTTTGCCGTCCTGGTCGGTGCCGGCGACCCGTGGAGCCGGATCGCCGGGTTTCGGAGTCTTGCCGGCGTCGGCGGCGGCCAGGGCCAGCGGGGTGAGGAGGGCGAGAAGAAGACCGCAAAGCGATGTTTTCATGAGCGTGCGCATTGGGACATGGTTGCCGAGGGCTTCTGACGCATGGCAAGGTAGCTTTGTTCAGGGCAAAGTCGCCTGCGCCGGGACGGGGAGAGGGCCCCGCCGCAGCGGCTCCAGAGAGCGCGACTCGGGGAAACGCGCTTCGGGCCGCCTGCCGACGCCGCGCTTCGGGCGACCGAGCGCACTTGCTCCCGCCTCAAGCGCGAACAGCCCCCCGCGACGACGGATTTGAAATCGCCGGCGGCGGGTGGGGAGGGCGGTCACCCGAAGGTGCGGGCGGTCTTCGGCTTCGGGGGCCCTTCGGGTTCGCCGCGTGGTTTTCCGCCGCACGCAACCCGCTAATCCGGCTTGTGGACGCTGTGGCAGGCCTTGCAGTTGACCGCTTCCTTGTATTTCTCCACAGCGCCCGGCTTGCCGGCGTGCAAGTCCTTGGCCGCCGCCAGGAGTTTCGATGTTTTCTCCTTCCAACTGGCCATCTCACCCTTGGGTGGCTTGGTGGTCGTGAGCTTCTCGTAGGCCGCGACGAGTTGCTTGAGTTCCTCGGCGCTGGCCTTCCCGTTGGACGCCTTCTTGCACACCGGGTCGGTGCCCTCCGGGGCCTTGTGATACTTCTTCATGATCTCCTCGATCATTTCGTGATCATCAGCGGCAGGGAGGGCGAGGGGATTCGCCAGGCCGAGCCCGGCAACCAAAGCAACCGCGAGTATCTGCTTCATCTGTGGCAGGTGTTTGTTTGTCGTTGAATTCGTGGCTTCGCCGCACGCCGGCGACCGCCGCCGGTGGAGACTGTGTCAGGAATCTCCCGGTTACACGGAAAACCGGCGCGCTTGGCGCCGTTTCACCGAGCCGGTGGAATCGGGGCGGCTCGATCGCCCGGCCGGAGCGATTCGGAGACAAACCACCGATGAACACCAAAGCACAGGAGTGACTGCGGGACCGAGGGCCGGCGTCGATCCGGCATGCCAGGACGCTGCGGTTCGAGGGTTCACGGCCACCTGCGGCGACATCCCGCCGGTCTTCCAATTCGTGTCGATTCGCGTCGATGTGTTTCAACTGAACCTTTCCGGTCCAGGGCTTCTCAAGGGAGGGGCTCTTGGGCGCGTTGAACGGTCGGCCCGGACCAAATTCAGGCTTCCCAGCCATCGGCCATGCCGTAACGTCTGGTCGCATGACGTTGACCGAGCAGATGACGGAACTGGCGCGCCAGGCCCGGGCCGCCGCGCGCGAGCTGGCCCGCCTGTCCACCGACGACAAGAACCGCTGCCTCCGCGCCATGGCGGACGCTCTCGAGGCCAGCCGGCCCGCAATTCAAGCGGCCAACGCTCGGGACATGGAAGCCGGTGCCCAGGCGGGGCTGTCCTCAGCCATGCTGGATCGGCTCAAGCTCGACGACAAACGCATCGCCGCCATGGCCGCGGGGCTGCGCGAAGTGGCGGCGTTGCCGGATCCCGTCGGCCGTGTGCTCGATGAACGCGTACGCCCGAACGGCCTGCGCCTGCGCAAGGTCTCCTGCCCCATCGGCGTGATCGTCATCATCTACGAGTCCCGCCCCAACGTAACGGCCGACGCCGCCAGCCTCTGCTTCAAGTCCGGCAACGCCACCATCCTCCGCGGCGGCAAGGAGGCCCTTCATTCCAACCAGGTCATTGCGGAGACGATGGTGCGCGCGGCCCGGGCGAGCCTGCCGACCTTTCCGCGTCACGCCATCCAGGTCGTGCCCACCCCCGATCGCGACGCCATCAAGGAACTGCTCGCGTTCACGGAATACGTGGATCTCTGCATGCCGCGCGGCGGGGAGAGCCTCATTCGCGCGGTGACGGCCTGCTCGAAAGTTCCGGTCATCAAACACTACAAGGGCGTCTGCCATGTCTTCGTGGACCGCGACGCGGACCTGAAGATGGCCGAGGAAATCGCCTTCAACGCCAAGGTGCAGCGACCGGCCGTCTGCAACGCCATGGAAACGCTGCTGGTGGATCGCCCGGTGGCTGCCGCCTTCCTGCCCGCCATCGGGGCGCGCCTGATGGCCAGGAACGTGGAACTGCGCTGTGACGCCGAGGCTCGCGCCCTCCTGGGCGCCGCCGTGCCGGCGGCACGCCTCCGGCCCGCCACCGAGCAGGACTGGTCCACCGAATACAACGATTACATCCTCAACGTCCGCGTGGTGGACGGTGTCGGCGCCGCCACCGATCACATCGCCCGCTACGGCTCGGCCCACTCGGACGCCATTGTGACGCGGAACGAAGCCACCGCGCAGCGGTTCCTGAGCGAGGTTGATTCGGCCGCCGTCTATTGGAACGCCTCGACGCGCTTCACCGACGGCGGCGAGTTCGGCATGGGCGCCGAGATCGGCATCAGCACCGACAAGGTCGGTGCCCGCGGCCCCATGGGCCTGGAGGAACTGACCAGCTACAAATGGCTCGGCTTCGGCACCGGTCAGGTGCGCGGATGAACGCGGCCCCGAGCCACGGTGCCCAGGCAAGCCCGTCCGGCGCGGACGCCCCCGTTCGCGCCCGCGCCGTGCGCGAGCGATTGCCCGAGCGCGGCCTGTTTGCCGGGCAGGCGTGGCGCATTTCTCCCGACCCCTTCCCGCTCGGATCCGAACTGGCGCGTGAGCTGCAATCGCTGGGCCGCGTGCTGCTCCAGTTCTATCGCGCGGTGAACCTGCTCTACCGGCAGAGCGCGGCTGGCCAGCAGCCCGCCTGGGTGGCGGAATTGCTGGATCGCGGCAAGCCCGCTTCCCTCCTCGCCTGGCAACGAGATCCGGCCTTCAAGAACGACCTGCCGCGCGTGATCCGGCCCGATGTGCTGCTCACCGACACCGGCTTCAGCATCACCGAACTCGACAGCGTGCCCGGCGGCATCGGCCTCACCGCATGGTTGAACGAAACCTATGCCGCCCTGGCCGCCGAGAAGGAGGGGACGACCACACCCATCCTCGGCGGCGCCGACGGCATGCTCAAGGGCTTCGCCGGCGTCTTCGGTCAGGCGGCCGCCGTGCATATCCTCGTCTCGGAGGAATCGGCCACCTATCGGCCGGAGATGGAGTGGCTGGCCGGCCGGCTGGGAGCCGACCGATTCCATGTGCGCGACGCGGCGTTCACCGGCTTTGCCGAGGGCGACGCGGTGTATCGCTTCTTCGAGTTGTTCGATCTGGGCAACGTGCCGGCGGCACCAGCGCTCTTCGAGGCGGCGCGGGCGCGAACGGTGCGGCTTACCCCGCCGCCCAAACCCCTCTTCGAGGAAAAACTGCTCTTCGCGCTGCTGTGGAACCGCAACCTGCAACCCTTCTGGCGGCGCGAACTGGGTGAATCCTTCTTCCGCCGCCTCCTCCGGCACGTGCCCTACACCTGGGTGCTCGATCCCACGCCGCTGCCGCCTCAGGCCGCCTTCCCCCGACTCGACCTGACCGACTGGGCGCAGTTGAAAACGCTCTCGCAGCGCGAGCGCGATCTTATCCTCAAAGTGTCGGGCTACTCTCCCACCGCCTGGGGAGCGCGCGGCGTGCATCTCGGCAGCGATCTGTCCGTCGAGGATTGGAGCATCGCGGTGGACGAGGCGCTGTGGAGCTTCGTCACCTCACCCCATGTCCTGCAGCAGTATCACAAGCCACGCGTGGTGCCGGCTCACTAC
>DATLZF010000584.1:0-12202 GCA_035574135.1 Candidatus Methylomirabilota bacterium | reverse complement strand
TTGAGGACAAACCGCAGGGCGCCGGGGTCAAGCTTCTTGAGGGCTGCGTCAATCTTCTCGGCCAGGGGCGCGAACTGATCGTCCACGATCAGCAGGCCGTCGGGCCCCACAGAGACGCCAATGTTCCCGCCGGCGCCTTCGAGCATGTAGATGTTTTTGGCAACGGGAATGGTCTTGATCTCGACCTTCGAGAAATCCTGTTGCGCGGTGGCCGCGATGGCGAGGCAGAGCGAAACCAAGGCGAGTGAGAAGCGGGCTTTCATGGCCGCCGAGCGTAGGGCGGGTAGGGTCCGCCGGCAATCAGTTTTGCGGCGGGAGTGGGGCATGAGGTTTCCCTCCGGGCAGGGGCTCGTCCCGCCGCGCGAGGCTCATCGGCGCCCGTCGTACCAAGTGTGGCAGCGCTCGGGATTCCGCACCGTATGCGCCGGCTGGAGGAGGAACCGGAACAGGAAGCCCAGGTGCTCGCGCAAGCTGTAGAGATGCAGCTTGCGGGCGGAGGTGACGAGCGGATGCCGGTGCAGGATGACCACGCGCCGCCGCCGGCGGCGGGCGAGGGAGTGGAGCCGGCGGAACAGATCGAGTTCCTCACTGGCATAGAGTTCGGGATTGAACCCGCCGATCTCGTGGAAAGCCGCCGCTTCGCAGAACATAAAGGAGCCGGCCGCCCACCGGGTCAGCCGGCTGACGACGTTCCAGGCGTGGGTGACCAGGACGGCGGGGCCGGACGGAGCGTCCAAGGCAAGAGTGCTCCCGCCGGCCAGGACCGACCCACTGGCGATGGCCGCCGCCACGTCCTCGAGCAATCGGCGCGGGGGATACGAGTCGGCGTCGATGAAGATCAACCAGTCGCCCGTGGCGGCGCGGGCACCGGCGTTGCGAGCACGGCCGATCTGGTTCACCGGCTCGAAGACCACTCGCGCCCCGACGGCCCGGGCAATGTCCGGCGTGCGGTCGGTGGAATTGTTGTCGCACACGATCAACTCGGTGGCCCACCCGCGCTCGCTGAAGGCGGTCAGGCCCGCCACGATGCGGGCCAAGGAACCGGGCAGGAGCTTTTCTTCGTTGAAGGCCGGGACGACGACGGAGACTTTCACGCGCGCTCATTGGACGGGACGATGAGGCCGGCGTCACGCAGAGAATGGCGCCGGGCGGGCGTATCCTTGCCGGGCCCGACGGCACGCGAACACGTCGGCATGGCCCTGACGATCTGGCGATGTTTCGGGACCGACCGCGATCCGAAGTCTTGTGCCCCGGAGGGAGGCATGGCGGACAACGGTTCTCAAGGCGCTCCGGCGTGTTCCGATAAGAGAGCGGGCAAACAGCATGGCCACGGTCAAACAGTGCGATGCCGTGCCCGACTTCCGCGCGGCCGAGATGGACCGGCGGGCGTCGGCGTTTTTGGTCTTCGTTGGCGCCACGGTGCTGCTTGCCTGCGCGCTGGCCATCGGTGTTTGGATTGATCAGGAGGGAACCCGCCTGGGCCAATCGCTCGCCCGCAGAATCCCGGCTGTCGCAGGCGACTCCGGGGAGGTGGCGGCGACCCCGTCCGGGCTCGAATCGCTGGCCCGGGAGACGCATGGACGAGTGCGGCGTCTAGCCATCACAGCGGCATTGGCTGGCGTGGCGATGGCCGGGGCGACGATGCTGGGGACCACGCTGGGGCGTCGCCGGTGGGAGCGGCGCCTGGCTCGACTTCAGGCGCAACTGGACACGGCGGAGATGCGGGCGGAGACGGCGGGTCTGGCGTCCCAGCGATTGCAGACGGAGCTCGCCCGCGTGAACGGTGAGATGAAGAGCCTGGAGGCGGAGTTGGAGCGGCGGGTGGCCGCCCGCACCGAGGCCCTGGCCAGTGCCAAGGCGGCCCTTCAATCCGAACTCAATGCACGGCGCAGTGCCGAACGGCTGCTGGCCCAGCAAACCAAGGAACTGGAGCGGAGCAAGGATGTGCTGGGTCTGCACGTCCAGGCTCGAACGCAGGAGCTGCACAAGTTGCAGCGACTCTACGAATCCATTCTCAATTCCGTCGGCGAGGGGATTTACGGCCTCGATCTCCACGGACGGATGACCTTTGTCAATCCTGCCGCCGCCCGTTTGACGGGTCGTACGGTTGAGGAGTTGGTGGGCAAGCCTGAGCAAGAGATTCTCCGCGCCGGTCAGGCAGCGGGCTGCCTGACCGAGCAAGGGCTCAAGCTCGATGCTCAGGGCAACTACCTGCCGGAGCAGACGTTCATCCGGAAGGACGGCACGCGGTTTCCGGTCGAGTACACCCGCGCACCCCTGCGGGAGGGCGACCGTCTGGTGGGCGCGGTGGTCTTGTTCAAAGATATCACCGAGCGCAAGCGCGCCGACGAGGCGCTGGCGCGCAAGGCGGCCGAGTTGGCCCGCTCGAACGCCGAACTGGAGCAGTTTGCCTACGTCGCCTCGCACGATCTGCAGGAGCCGCTGCGCAAGATTCAGGCGTTCGGCGAGCGCCTCAAGGCCCGGTGTGACGCCGCCAACCTCGCGGACGGCCGGGATTACCTGGAACGGATGCAGAACGCCTCGGCCCGGATGCAGACGTTGATCAACGACCTGCTCACCTTCTCCCGCGTCATCAGCGCATCGCAACCGTTCGTCCCGGTGGATTTGAACGCTGTCATCAAGGAGGTTCTGTGCGATCTGGAAGTCCGGATCGAACAGACCCGGGCCATCATCGAGGTGGGCCCGCTGCCCGAGGTGCAGGCGGACCCCTTGCAAATGCGGCAACTGTTTCAGAACCTGATCGGCAACGCCCTGAAGTTCCAAACGCCCGGCACTCCGCCCATCGTCAAGATCGCCGGGCGGGTGGTGAAGGACCCGCTGGCACTGGATCTCAAGGCCGTCGGGGAGTCGGGCCTGTGCGAGATCACCGTCCGGGACAACGGCATTGGGTTCGATGAAAAGTATCTCGACAAGATCTTTGCCGTTTTCCAGCGCTTGCACGGCCGCAGTGAATACGAGGGCACCGGCGTGGGGCTGGCCGTCTGCCGTCGGATCATGGAACGGCACGGCGGCACCATCACGGCCCGGAGCCGCCCCGGTCAGGGCGCCACCTTTATCGTTCAGTTTCCCATCCGGCCACCCTCGCCGGCCCTGGCGCCATGAGTGCTGTTGCCAAACCGACCGTAATCCTGATGGCCGAAGACGATCCGGACGACCGGTTGCTGGCGCGCGACGCCTTGGCCGAGTGCCAGATGCCGAACGAACTGCACTTCGTCGAGAACGGGGAGGAGTTGGTGGAATACCTGCGAGGCCGGGGTCGCTATGCCGAGGCACAGATGCCGCGCCCCGGCCTGATCCTTCTGGACCTGAACATGCCGCGCAAGGACGGGCGCGAGGCGTTGCGCGAGATCAAGGAGGACCCGGCGCTGCGGACCATTCCGGTCGTGGTGTTGACGACCTCGCAGGCCGACCGGGACATCGACCGGATTTACGAACTGGGCGCCAACTCGTTTATTACCAAGCCTGCCTCTTTTGAGGCGCTGGTGGGAATCATGAAATCCCTGGGGCATTACTGGTTTGAAACCGTTCAGTTGCCCCACCTTCCCCCTCATTCGTCATGACCCCCCGCGAAGCCATCCGGGTGTTGCTGGTCGAGGACGACGAGGACGATTACGTCCTGACCACCAGCCTGTTCTCGGAGATCCGGGACGCGGCGTTCCAGGTCGAGTGGCTGAAGCATTTTTCCCCCGCCCTGGAGGCGATGGCAGCCAACCGACATGATGTTTGTCTGATCGATTACCGGCTGGGGGCGCAGACGGGCCTCGACCTGCTGCGCGCCGCGTTGGAGCGGGGATGCAAGGCGCCGATCATCCTGCTGACCGGGCAGGGCGAACAGGAGGTGGACATTGCGGCGATTAAGGCCGGTGCCGCAGATTATCTGATCAAGGGACGCCTGGATAGCGGGTTGCTCGGCCGCTCGATTCGGTATGCCATCGAGCGGCAACATGCGGCTGAACGGGCCAGGGCCGAGCAGGCCCGCCTGGCGGCCTTTGGGGCTGACGTGGGGCTGACGCTGACAAGGCGGGATTCGCTCGATTCCATTTTGCTGCGTTGTGCCGCAGCCCTCAATCGATACCTCCATGGGGCTTTGGCGGGGATTTGGACTCACGATCCCGAGGACCGTACCCTCAAGCTGCGGGCGCTGTCCTGTTCCGGCGGATCGGCCGCATTGACCACCGCCACCGAGCCCCGGGTAAACTGGGATCTCCAGCAGTTGGCGGCCGGCCATCCCTTGCTCATCCCGCAGGTGGTGGGCGATGCCCGCGTGCCGGATCAGGACTGGGTGAAAGCCGAGGGCATTGTCTCCTACGCCGGTTACCCCCTCCGGCTTGAGGATCGGTTGGTGGGGCTGATGTCGCTCTTCGCCCGCACGCGTTTGACCGAAGCGACCATTCAGGAAATGGCTTCCGTGGCCAACGGGATCGCGCTGTGCATCGAGCGCAAGCGGGCCGACGAGGCCCGGGACGCCAGCGAGTTCAAGTACCGATCCGTGGTGGAGAATGTCAAAGAGGTCATCTTCCAGATGGACGCCACGGGGCGATGGACGTTCCTCAATCCCGCCTGGACCGAGACCACCGGCTTTGCCGTGCGCGATTCCATCGGCCGGCACTTCCTGGAGTTCATCCACCCGGAGGATCGGGAGCAGCATTGCGAGGTCATCAAGGAGATCTTGAAGCGGGAGAAGAGCGACACGCGTGACGAGACGCGCTATCTCACGCGCAATGGCTCCTTCCGCTGGGTCGAGGTGTACATCCAACCGATCCTGAGCCCGGGGGACGGTCCGGGCGGCGCCTCCGGGACCCTTCGGGACATCACCGAACGCAAGTATGCCGAGGCGGAGATCCGGAAGCTGGCGGCATTCCCACGCTTTAATCCCAACCCGGTGATGGAGCTGGATGCCGACGGGCTGTTGACCTACTTGAACGATGCCGCGCGCCGGATGGCCGAGACGCTGGGGGCCACCGATCCTCGTACGCTCCTGCCACCGCAGGTGACGGATATCGTGCGGCGAGGCCTGGGTGGAGACCCGTCGCCGCCGCCTCCCGTCCAGGTGACGCTTGGCGGGCGGACCCTGTCGTGGAGCTTTTTCCCGATTCCTTCAAGCCAGGTCGTCCATTGCTATGGCACCGACATCACGGAGCGCTTGAGCCTCGAGGCACAATTGCGCCAATCGCAGAAGATGGAGTCGATCGGCCAGTTGGCCGCGGGGGTGGCACACGACTTCAACAACATCCTGACCATCATTCAGGGACACACAGACCGTTTGCTGGCGCAGCCGGGATTGAGCGGGGCGGTGTTGGAGCCGCTCCGGCAGGTGGCGGAGGCAGCCCGACGCGCCTCCACCCTGACACGTCAGTTGTTGATGTTCAGCCGCAAGCAGGTCATGCAACCCCGCGTGCTGGAGATCAACGGCATCCTGGCCAACATGACCAAGATGTTGCAGCGGCTGTTGGGCGACGACGTGGCCCTCGATGCCCAGTTGCCCGCCGGTTTGCCGCCCATCGAAGCCGACGCCGGCATGATCGAGCAGGTGGTGATGAACCTGGCCGTGAACGCAAGGGACGCCATGTCCAAGGGCGGCCGCCTTACGCTGGCCACTCGCGAGACGATAATCGACACAAGCTCGCCGCGATCCCATGCGGACGCTCGCCCGGGGCGGTTTGTTTGCCTCAGCGTCACCGATACCGGCTGCGGGATGAGCCCGGCCACATTGGAGCGCATCTTCGAGCCGTTCTTCACCACCAAAGAGGTGGGTAAGGGTACCGGCCTGGGTCTGGCCACCGTGTACGGCATCGTCAAACAACACCAGGGTTGGATCGAGGTGCAGAGCCGCCCGGAGCACGGCACCACCTTCCACATATTCCTCCCGGCCACGGACAAACCCGTCGAAGCCGCCACCGAGCGGGGGCCTTCCGCCCAGCCTGTCTCCGGTGGCCAAGAAACCATTCTGTTGGTGGAGGACGAGCCGGTCTTGCGTGAACTGGCCCGCCTCATTCTCGGGGATTACCACTATCGGGTCCTGGAAGCTGGCACCGGACATGAAGCGATCCGCGTCTTCGAGGAACACGGCGGCGCCATCGACCTCCTGCTCACCGACATGGTGATGCCCGAGGGCATGACCGGACGGGAACTGGCCGATACGCTTCGCGCGCGCCGGCCTCAGCTCAAGGTCATCTTCACCAGCGGTTACAGTGCCGATGTGATGGGAGGCGAAGGGGATCGGGACGACATTCGCTTCTTGCAAAAGCCATATCCGCCACCCCTCCTGGCCAGGACCGTGCGCGAGTGCCTGGATATGTGACGGGCCGGCACTCACCCGCGGGCGCGCCGACGGACGATTACGGCTGCGCCTGCGGTTCGTCCTCGGCGTTCTCTTTGAGCCACTGGGCAATGGCCGCCTCGGTCGCAGCCCAATCGTTTCCGTAATCCTTCTCGAGATAGACTTCGAGGACATCCTTGGCGTCACTGGCCAAGGGATGGTTGGGTTGACGGGCCACCTTCAAGAGCATTGGCAGCTTGAGGGAGTCGCTCCTGTTCAGCACATCCGTGAGCAGGGCATCCAGCACACCCTCGGAAAGGCTCGTGTCGATGAGCATCTTGCCCAAGGGTTCATAAGCCTCGTCCGAGACGAGATTGGAGGCGTGTTGGATCGCCTCCTCCTGATCCTCCGCCGACAACCTGGGCAGCAATGCCAGAATCTGGGCTACCTTTTGCGTGTCGTCGAGACTGGAGGCCAGCACGTCATCGACGCTGTTGAAACGGGCCGGTCCCGGCATCTCGGGCCGGGGCACCTCCGTCGGTTTCGGGAGGGAGGGACGTGGAACGGATGGAGCGGGAGTTGAGACGGCCGACGGCGGACCCTCTCCGCGCGGACGCAACGGGGCAAAGCGCTCCGGCCGCCCCGGCGTTGCGCCGGTCGTCGTGTCCGCGGGCGTATCCTCCGACACTGCCGCTGGCGGCGGGGCATCCTCTCCAAACCAGCCGCTTTTGAAGCCAACGATCACCACGGCTGCCACCAAGGCCGCCGCTGCCGATACTTTCACGGACGTTCGCATAGGCTCGCTCGTAGCAAGTTGAGTGCTGACGACTCTAGTCCGCCCGCGTGGGGCCGCCAACTCGTTTCATCGGCCCATTGTTCCGGGAGGTTCAGCGTCAAATCGCGCGGTTCCCGGGCCCGACCAAGGTTCGATTCGAGACGCCGGCAGCACGGAATGCCTGTTCCGACATTGGGATGTCAAACAGCCTGACCGGAGTTTGGTTTCGGTCCCCGTTCCCGGCGGAGGCTCCCGAGGGCCGGGTGAGGACCTCGGGCAGGTCCGGCGCATGGGTTCGCCGCTTCGCTTCAGCTTGCTGAAGGCATATGTGGAGCCGGGCGACTGCGGCAGGGCGCGGGCCGGGCGCAGTCGTGCGGATGGCACGGCGGAGCAGGGATCGGGCGGTCGGCCTGAGGCCCGCCCCAAGGCCGATGATCTCGACTCAAGCTCGCGAGGACCGTTCGGCACTCTCATCCAACGTCGAGATCGAGTCTCGCGTCGAATTGGAGCAAGGCCCCCGAGCGATCACGTCGCCGGGCTGGCTCGGCCCCGAGACCGGTCTCGCACCCACCACAGACCCAACGCCGTGAGAGCGCCGTTGAGCATGAGCAACTCGAAACCAAACCGGTAGCCGTGCAGCCATTTCTCCGAGGTCTGGTCCAAGACGTAGCAGATCAGCGGCGACGCCCCGCACACCACCGGCACCCACGCGCCGCGCAACGACTGCCGACCCACCAGGCTCACGGCAAACAATCCCAGCAGCGGCCCATAAGTGTAGCCGGCAATCTTCAGGACAAGTTGGATCACCGATTCCCGGCTGGCGGCGCGGAACCCCAAGATGACCGCCAGCAAGATGATGGCAAACGAAAGATGCGTGCGGTGACGGAGCGTGGTGCGACGGGCTTCGTCCACGTCGGGGCGTTCCTCAACGCGAAGGAAGTCGATGCAGAACGAGGTGGTCAGGGTGGTGAGCACCGAGTCGGCGCTGTTGAAGGTGGCGGCGGTGAGGCCGAGAATGAACACGATCGAGGCGAACCATCCGAGGTGTTCCAAGGCCAAAGTGGGGAACAGCAGGTCCGTGCGGGCCGGCACGGCGATGCCTTGGACGCGGGCAAACTCGTGCAAGAGAGCGCCGAGCGAAAGAAACAACAAATTCACCACCACCAGCACCGGAATGAACGCATGGATGTTCTTCTGTGCCTCGGACAGCGACCGGCAACTGAGGTTTTTCTGCATCATGTTCTGATCCAGCCCCGTCATGACGATGGCAATGAACGCGCCACTCAGGAACTGTTTCCAAAAGTAGTTCGGCGCCCGCCAGTCCCAGAAGAACACTTGTGAGACAGGCCCGTCCGTCACCAGTCGGACCGCGCCGGGCAGATCCAGCTTCAATCCGCGCATCAGCGTCACGATGGACAACACCAGCCCGAGGAGCAGCAGTGACGATTGAAGCAAGTCCGTCCACACCAGCGTCTTGATGCCACCACGGTAGGTGTAAATCAGCATCATGGCGATGACGACGGAAGTCGTGAGCCAGAAGGGGATGCGCCATTGGTTAAAGACAAACGTCTGGAAGACGCTGACCGCCAGATACAGCCGCGCGGCCGCCCCGAGAGTACGGGACAGGACGAAGTAGAACGCTCCGGTCTTTTGTGCCGCCGGACCCAGGCGGCGGCCCAGATACGTGTAGATGCTCGTCAAGCCGTGCCGGTAATACAGCGGCAGGAGAACGTGCGCGATGACCAGGTAGCCGAGCACATAACCCAACACAACCTGAAGATAAGCGAATTGCCTTGTTCCCACCTCGCCCGGCACGGAAATGAAGGTCACGCCACTGAGGGAATCGCCGATCAGCCCGAAGGCAATCAGCCACCACGGAGAATCACGGTTGGCAAGAAAGTAGGCCCGACTGTCCGCTCGCCGGCTGGTGCAGGCGGCAATGACCAACAGCCCGAGGAAATACAAACCGACGAAGGTCAGAATGAGGGCGGCCGACATCGGCCCCCGTTGTGGCCAAACGGAGACTTCAACCCAAGGAAATTCTGGCGGCGACGCTCAGTCGCGGCTTGCCTCCGCCCCCAGCACACACCGCATCTCACCTTCCAGGGTCTGGGGGAGATCGGCGCACAGATCGTCGAGCAGACGATGGGCATCCGTTTCGGAAAGCCGGAGCGTGCGGGCGGCCGAGTTGATGAACCCTGACAGCGTCTTGCGCTCGTAGAAGATGAGGCACTGCCGGACGGGGAGCGAATAAATCGAAATCGTCAGGCCGTACACCAGCGTGTGCCAACCGTGGGCGCGGCCCTCCTCCACGGCCCGCAGATAGCGTTGCAACAAGCGATGATCCCGCAAGGGCCGCAGCCGGCGCAGGTGACATTGGCCCACGCGCTGGCTGGCGGCGGCAAACTCACGCAGCAACGGCTCGGTCGCCAGCCGCTGGTCGTCTTCAATCAGCTCGCGGGTCTGGTGGCGGCTGGCGTGGAGAAAGGCCCGCTGGATGGCCGGCAGTTCAATGGGGATCAGGACGTGTGTCTGATACACCTCGAGGAACTCTCGCAAGGAACCAAAATCCCGCACGCGGGCCAGTTGGAGCTGACGCGAAACCGCGCTCAACGTGACCAGTCCCTGTGCCGAGCCCAGTTGGTCCACCAGCGGGTGCCAGTCGCCCAGCAGTTCGGCCTCGTCGCGGTAGTTGCACTTGTGCGGTTGCGCCATGCGTTCCAATGGTTGTGGCCGTCAGGAGAGCGGGTAACACTCTCATGTTGTATATCGGCAAGCGTCCCGCCCGCCAACAGCAAAACCCGCCGGGCCATGAAATTTTGATCAGGAATTTACGGCGTTAGGGCTTGCTTGCGCTTGCGCGTTTCTCTTAGCCTCGACTGCCCACAAACTGGCGACCGCGGTTCGGACCAGTTTGCCGGCCCAATTCCGGGCCGTGTCGGGGCTGCGAATTCGACAGCGTGTCGCGCCGTGACCATCACTGTCCTGACACTCGATCGAGGCGGCGAACCCCAGCCGGTTCTCGCCCGCAGGGCGAATCGTCGTCCTCGGATTCCCGGCCGCTCGCGCTTTTCCTCCCCGGCCGCGCTTCGACAACAGATGATTTCCTATGAGTAAAGAAGCCCCTCCCGTTCCCTACCCGGGCATCCCCACGACCTCTGACGGCGCCGGCGGGGTGGTCTGGGTTGAAACCCACATCACCCAGGGCGCGTGCGCATATCCCATCACGTCCTCGACGACGATGGGCACCGGCTACGAGACCGAGGTCGCCAACGGCAAGAAGAACCTCTGGGGCGACACGCTCTCCTTCATCCAGCCGGAGTCCGAGCACTCCGCCGCGACGACTTGCGAAGGGTTTGCCCTCGCCGGCGGCCGCGTGACCAACTTCACCTCCGGCCAGGGCTTGGTGCTCATGAAGGAGGTGCTCTACACCATTTCCGGCAAGCGCCTGCCGGTCGTCTTCCACATCGGCGCGCGCGCCATCACCAGCCATTCGCTCAATGTCCATTGCGGTCACGACGACGTGATGAGCGTGGCCGATTGCGGCTGGGGCGTCCTCTTCGGGCGCAACGCCCAGGAAGCCTGCGACCTGGCCCTGATCGCCCGGCGCGCCGCCGAGGCCAGCGAGACGCCTTTTCTGAACGTGCAGGACGGTTTCCTGACCACCCACACCATCGAAAACGTGCGCCTGCCGGAACCCGAGTTCATGAAGTCCTACGTGGGGGATCCAAACGACAAGCTGCGCTGCCTGTTTGATCCGAAGAATCCCATCATGACCGGCGTCGTGCAAAACCAGGATTCCTACATGAAGGGCAAGATCGCCCAGCGCCACTACTACGACAAAGTGCCCGGCGCGGTGCAGGAGGCGATGGACGAATTCTACAAACAGACCGGCCGGCGCTATTTGATGGTCGATCCCTACCGGATGGACGACGCCGAATACGCCATCGTCGGCATGGGCGGCATGATGGAGACGGCGCAGGCGGCCGTCGATTACATCCGCGCCGAGATGGGCCTCAAGGTCGGCTGCGTCCACGTCACCTGCTTCGCGCCGTTCCCGGCCACGCAACTGGTCGAGGCGCTCAAAAATGTGAAGGCCCTGACCGTTGTCGAGCGCATGGACAATCCGCTGGCGCAATCCAACCCCCTTGCGCAGGGCATCAAGGCCTCTTTCGCTGACGCGCTCACCCGTCTGAGCTTTGGCTCCAACGGCGAGTTCAAGTACCCCCCCATCTCGCGCATCCCCAAAATCTACGCCTGCTCGGCCGGTCTCGGCTCGCGCGACGTGCGCGGATGCCACTTCATCTCCATCGTCAAGAACATGCTGGCTGACCAACCCCGGGAATACTCGGTTGTGGGGGTGAAACATCCTCTGGCGCTGCCCGACAGCGAAGACCCGGACCTGCGGCCCGAAGGCGCGTTCTCCATGCGCGGTCACTCGGTCGGCGGCTTCGGTAGCGTCACCACCAACAAGCTCATCGCCTCCTTCGTCGGCGAGCTGTTCAACCTCCACGTCCAGGCCTATCCGAAATACGGCTCGGAGAAAAAGGGCCTGCCCACGACGTATTACCTGACCGTAGCCGACTCGCACATCCGCACGCACAGCGAGTTGAACTACGTCGAGTTCATCCCTCTCAACGACGTGAACGCCTTCAACCTCGGCAACCCGCTCGACGGCATCGCCACCGAGGGCAGCGTGTTCATTCAGAGCCCCGAAACCGACCCCCAGCGCGTGTGGGATCACATCCCGGCCTACGGACAAAAGATCATCCGCACCAAACGGCTCAAGGTCTATTACCTGGACACGGTGAAGATCGCAAAGGAGATCGCGACCGATCCGGATCTCCAGCAGCGCATGCAAGGCGTCTGCCTGGTCGGCATCTTCATCCGCGTCACGCCGTTCGCCGCCCGGGCCGGCATGAGCGACGAACAGGTGCTGGGCGCTGTCGAGAAATACATCCGCAAATACTTCGGCAAACGCGGCGAGCACGTCGTACAGGAGAACCTCAAGTGCGTCCGCGAAGGCCTGAAGAACGTGATGAGCATCCCGTGGGAGATCATTGCCAACGGCACCCCGGCAACGAAGGCGAAGGAAGAAGCCGTGTTTGCGAAGTAGAGCCATGAACAAAACCCACCGATCGTCCCAC
>DATLZF010000583.1:0-3504 GCA_035574135.1 Candidatus Methylomirabilota bacterium | reverse complement strand
GGGGAATCAGTTTCCTGACCGCCCAGACCCAGACCTCGGACTCCACGCTGGTGGTGCAAAACTTTTTCACGGCGGCAGGGGTTGTCCTTACCCCCCCCAAGTCGGTCTTTTTCAATGATCGTTCGGGGATGCTGATGGTGCGGGCGACGGCGCAGGATTTGGAAATCGTCGAGCAGGCGGTTCAGATGCTGAACATGTCGCCGCCGCAGCTTACGATCGAGGCGAAGTTCGCCGAAGTCAGCCAGGACGACAACCGGGCTCTGGGTTTTGACTGGCTGCTGGGCAACATCACCATGGGCGGCGGCAAGGTCGGTGCCCAGGGCGGCACGGCGCCAAGCTTCGGCAGCCCGAGCAGCTCGGGGAGTTCGGCCAATCCCAGCGGTGTATTCCCCGGGCCGTTTCCGGTGGACCCGCTCACGGGTCAGTTCGTGGGGCCAACTCCGGCCACGGTGCCTCCGTCGGCCACGGACAATCTCCTAACTTCCGGCCTGCGGAACAGCGCGCCGGCCATCGGCACCTTCACCGGCATCTTGACCGATCCGCAGTTCCGCGTGGTCATCCGTGCCCTGGAACAGCGACAGGGCGTCGATCTGCTCTCGGCCCCGAAGATCACAACGCTGAGCGCTCGTCAGGCGCAGATCAAGGTCGTGGATGTGCGCTACATCGTGACCGACCTCGATCTGAACCAAACCTCCGGTGGCGGCTTTGCCACGGCCGGGGACGTGTCGGGGGGCACCGGCGTCGTGGGTTCCACCATCCAGCCGATCACGACGCCGATTGAACTGGGCCCCGTGTTGGACGTGATCCCTTACGTGTCCGCGGACGGCTTCACGATTCAGATGACGATCATTCCCACGATCAAGGAATTCGTCGGATACGATCTCGAGACGGCGCAGTTGTTCCAGCCCCAGGCGCAGTCCGTTTCGGCGGGCGGGGCGCAGACGCCGCTTTCCACCACCACGCCGCTGCCCATTTTCCGGCTGCGCCAGGTGGTGACCAGCGCGGTGGTATGGGACGGGCAGACCGTGGTGCTGGGCGGATTGATTTCGGAGAATGTGACCCGCATGAAGGATAAGGTGCCCGTGTTGGGCGACCTGCCGGTGGCGGGCCGGCTGTTCCGGTCCGAGTCGTTCTCGACCAAGAAGAAGAATCTGTTGATCTTCGTGACGCCGACCATCATCGACCCGGCGGGCAACCGTGTTCATTCGGAAGAGGAGATGCCGTTCGGGCCGGGGCAGATTCCGAAGCAGGCGCCGATCACCCCGTGAGCGTTGCCCGACCGGGGCGGTGGCCCGCGTTCGCAATGGAACCCAGTGACAAAGAGAATTGGAATGGCGCGGGGCGGAGTGCTGCGCCAGTGCGGCGGATACGGGGCTGCCGTCGTAACGTGCGGGTCCGGATGTGAGTGTGACGCCTGAACGAACCTCGAGCCGGTTGCTGCTGGTCGATGGGCACGCCTTTGCCTATCGGGCGTTCCATGCCATCCGCGAGTTGCGGGCGCCGGACGGTTCGGCGTCGAACGCCATCTTCGGCTTCATCCGGATGCTGGAGAAGATGAGGGCCTTGCTGGCCCCCACTCATCTGGCGGTGGTCTGGGATGGCGGTCTGGCGGCGGATCGTCTGGCGGAGCATCCGGGTTACAAGGCCGATCGACCTCCGATGCCAGAATCGTTGGAACGGCAAATCGAGGAGATCATCTTGTTTCTGGCCGCGTCCGGTATTGCTTCATTGCGCCAGGATGGAATCGAGGCGGATGACTGGCTGGCGGGACTGGCCCGGAGGGCGCGCGGCGAGGGCGCGTTTGTTGTCATTGCGAGCTCGGACAAGGATTTCATGCAGTTGGTGGACGAGCGGATCGGTCTCTTCAATCCCAACGACAAGTCCGAGAAGGTTTGGGGACCGGAAGAGGTGCTCGCCCGGACGGGCGTGATGCCGGAGCAGGTGGTGGATTGGTTGAGCCTGGTGGGTGACAGCGTGGACAGCATTCCGGGCGTGTCCGGCGTGGGACCCAAGACTGCGGCGGATCTGCTCCGGCAATTCGGTTCGGTGGAGGCGCTGTTGCGGCGACTCGACGAAGTGAAGCCGGATCGAATCCGTGTCGCCGTGAAATCCGCCGAGGCCGCCGTGCGACGGAACCAGCGGTTGATCCAGCTTCGATGCATTACGCCCGGGGGATTCGATTTGAGGGAGATGGTGGCGCGGGAACCGGATTATCGGGCGTTGGAACAATTGTTCACCCGCTGGGGATTTCGAAGTCTCCTGGCGCAGGTGGCCGGGCGCGCGCCGGCTCAAGGGCAACTGTTGTGAACCAGCGGCCACAACGGCGCGGCACCATTAGCAAGGGCGTGCATCGGGCATGAGTTGCCAAGATTAATTCGACAGGAAAACGGGTCACTGTTACGTATTAAACGATTTATGCTACCACGGTTCACCGAAGGAAGATGGCTCTTGCTTTGTGCCGTCGCCCTCATGCTGACCCTGAACGGCCGGGCTCAAGCGATCCTCCCGGAGGGAGTGGAAGCCAACGTCCTTGGCCCCTCGCCGGGCGACCAGGTTCAGCCGTCGGCCAGCCTTGCGGCCGAGGGAGGGATATTGGTGTGGCAGGATTCGCGAGTCGATGGGGCCGGCTCGGGCATCGCGGCCGTGCGACTGGACGCCGGGTTGAGCGTGACCGGTGAGCCGTTTCGCGTCAACGCCAGGGCTGAGGGAGAGCAGCAACGTCCGCGTGTCGCCCTTCTCGAAGGGGGTGGCGTTGCCTTCGTCTGGAGCGAACGGAATCGTGGCCTTTCGCAGGTTTACGCGCGCTTTCAAGGCGCGGACGGCAGTTTTTCGGGTCCTGATATCGTGGTGGCGCCGCCGGCGCAGATCACCTCGTCAAGGGTCGTCACCAATGTGGTGGGGTGGAAGAAGAACCGACTGCGGAAGCTCAAGCACACTTTGCGTGGAGGCACGGCCCGGCACCGGGAGATGGCGGGAGAGGCCGATGTCATTCCGCTTCCCGGGGGTGGCGCGGCGGTGGTCTATTCGGCGGTGCACCGGTCGCAAACCCATACGACCGAAATTGTCACCGAGGTCACATTGAACAACGGCCGCCCCTCCACCAATGATGTGCTTCGCCCGGTCGTTGTGCAGAGCCACTGGATGAAGGATGTCTTCGTGCAGGTGTTTGCCGCGGACGGACAGAAGACGGGGGACCCGGTGCTGGTGAATCAGCATGTGGCCGACAACCAACACCAGCCTGCCGTGGCGCTGCTGGGTGATGGCCGGTTCGTGGTTGTGTGGGTGTCTGAGATCAATGCGGGGGTGGGGTTGAACTTCGAGATGCCTGTTTCGGCGGTGGCGGCGAGAGTCCGCTCGATGCGCGTGGACATCCGCGGACGTCTCTTTGCCGCGGACGGCCTGCCTTTGGGCGATGAGTTCGTCGTGAGCGACGGGGTGGGGACGTGCTTCAGTCCGGCGGTTGCCCCGTCGCCGGGCGGGGGGTTCGTCGTCGTATGGAGCCAG
>DATLZF010000582.1:0-5747 GCA_035574135.1 Candidatus Methylomirabilota bacterium | reverse complement strand
TGGTGACGTGGTCCAATGCCGTGCTCCGGGGCGCGGACGGCCGTGTCGAGCACGTCATCGGCACGGGCATCGACATCACCGAACATCGGCGGCTGGAGCGGGAGATCATCGAGATCAGCGAGCGCGAGCAGCGCCGCATCGGGCAGGATTTGCACGACGGGGTGTGCCAGCAGTTGGCTGGCATCGAGTTCATGAGTCAGGTCCTCGCGCAAACCTTGAGCGGGCGCGGACGCCCGGCGGCACCCGCCGAGAATGCGGCGACCATCGCCCGCCTGGTCCGGGAAGCCATCGAGCAAATCCGGGGCGTGGCGCGGGGACTATCGCCGGTGGTATTGGAGTCCGAGGGATTGATGTCCGCCCTGACGGAACTGGCCGAGCGCATCCGCCATGTGTTCCGCATCGAGTGCGCTTTCGAATGCCCCCGGCCGGTGCCCGTGCCGGATAACCATGTGGCCACCCACTTGTATCGCATTGCCCAGGAAGCGGTGAACAACGCCCTGCGCCATGGCAAGGCCACGCGGATCGAGTTGCGCCTGGCGCGCAGTGGCGGCCGCATCGTGCTGGGCATTCACGACAACGGCGTCGGCCTGCCCGCGCCCCTGCCCTCCCATCGCGGCATGGGGCTGCGGATCATGCAGTATCGCGCGGGCATTATCGGGGGCTCGCTGGCTCTCGAACGCCGGCCCGGCGGCGGCACCAGCGTGGTCTGTTCGCTGCGAGCCGGAGCGGGCTGACGGACGTCAGTCCCCCAGGATTTCCTTCAGCTTGGGTTCAATGGACTCGGCCCAGATTTCGTATGCCTTGGGGGAGAGGTGCAGGTAGTCGGGCATGAGGTCGCGGGGGATGAGCCCTTCGGCCGTCACGAACTTGTGGCCGAAATCGATCCAGAAGATGTGCCGGTCGTCCGCGAGTTTCTCGAGCACCTGATTGATCTGGAGAATTTTCCCGCGTTGGCTGTTGAAGTTCTCACCGCGGGGGAAGATGGCCAGCAGCAGAATCTTCGTCTCGGGCAGCTTCTCCCGCAGCTTGCGGACGATGGCGGTAACGCCGTCCGCGATTTGCCCGGGCGTGTTGTCCTCTCCGTTCGAGTTGTTGGTGCCGATCATCACCACCGCAGCCCTGGGTTTGAGGCCGTTCAAGTTGCCATTGTCCAACCGCCACAGCACGTGCTGGGTGCGGTCGCCACCGATGCCGAGGTTCACCGCGTTGCGCCGGGCGTAATACTTTGCCCATACCTCCTTGCCCTCGTTTTCCCACCCCTGCGTGATCGAATCGCCAATGAAAATGACCTGCGCCTTGGCGCCGGCCTCGGCCGCGCGCTGATTCAACAACTGCTGGCGATCCTGCCAGCCGCGGTCGGTCCGGGGCACGGGGATCACGGCGGAATGCGGCTCGCCCGCTCCCAGCAGGGAAACGGTGGCCAAGCCGAGCGCCAGCCCGAGCGCCGGAACACGAACAGAGGACAAAGAATGCGATTTCATCATATACTGTTTGGTTGCCCCGGGATATGGACGCCAAGGTGCCGATTTTGACAAGCTCCAATCCTGCCGCCGTGGCGCCGGCATGGGACGCAAACGCGGGAGGCCGACGCTGGGGAGGGGCTCCAAGCCGCCAGCAGCGGGGAAAAGGGCGACGCCCAACTTCCGCTCTGCGCCTCCACGCGGCCAACCCGTCGAACTGAAACAGGGCCGTCGGCGCCATTCAACGGGCCGGATCGTCCACGCCCCGGAACGCCGCGGGCTGGCGGTTGCCTGGGCGGGGTTCAATCGGCCCCGTGGCGCATCCGAAAGCCAGCGAACCGATCGTGTTCACCAGGAACATCCCGAGCGCCACCGCGTTCAGCACCCCGCCCCATTGGCGAGCTTCCGGCCAGCCGGCCAGCCCGCCCGCGCTCCGCAACACCAGCGAGAGATGGAGCAGGGCGAAGTGCCCATAGAAGCGCCCGTGGAAGGCGATGGGCCGGTTGAGCACCGACGGGAAGATCACCGGCGCGTGCCCGAAGATCATCGCAAACACGTAGCCGAGAAAAAAGGCGTGCAGAGCCGCATCGTATGTGCCCCCCGGCTGGAGCGGCACGGTCACCAGCAACAGCCCGCCCGCCGCCGCCATCCAGGCAAAGCCCGACAGCAAACACACCGCCATGAACCGTGGCAGGCCCGGTTGACGCACCGTGCGTCGGGCGAGATCAAAGCGTGTGTGCCAGGCGGCCAACGCCAGCAGGCCCAGTCCGAGGACCCGCTCGCCCCCGCTCTGGTGCAGGCTGCTGATGCCCATTCCCAGGAGCAGGATGGCGAGCGCGGTGAGGAACAACGGCTGCGCCATCGGCCCTTGACGTTGGAAACGGCTTAAATCGAGCCGTTCACCCGCGATGGTCAGCGCCAAGAAGCCGATCCACCACGGTACGATGCGCGCAAGCGGCCAATCCACGAGCCAGAGCACGTTGCCGATCACCCAGGCCACGGCGCCGAGGCTCATGGTGACGGTGAACAGCTCCCGTCGCAGGTGCACCACGCGGCAGGTCACCAGCAAGAACACTGCACTTCCCGCTGTCAGACACCACGGCCCCGTCCGGCCCATGATTCCCGCGACCAACGTCAGCGCCCCGACGCCCGTCAGGAAGGGGGCCAGCCACGGCCATTTGTCGGGCAGCCCGACGGCCCGTTCGAGGCCGATGACCGTGCCGAGAAAACCGCAGACCATCAGCGGCCCGTGAAAGGTGAGCCAGTTGGCGTTGTCCGCCGGCAACGGCAGTGGGAGTGGCAGCCGGCTCAGCCCGCCCCAGACCCCCGTCGCCAGGGCGGTGATGCCCAGCGCCAGCAGTGGCAGCCGCAGACCCGTCTGCAGGGTGTCGCGCTTCGATGGCACGGGCTCTCGTTACCCGCCCGCGCGGCAAAGGTCAGGCCAAATCCGCCGGGAGCTGCGGCAGGGCCGCCTCGCGGGGTCGCGGTGGCGGCGCATTCGACGTGGCGGCCACACCGCCATCGACACGCCGCCTGCCCCGTGAACGGCCGTCCCACCCCGGCTCAAGGCCATTGCAGCGTCACGCGAGCTGACGCGGATACCGGCATGATGAGCGTGCCTGCGGCGGGATCGAAGTCGCCGGAGGCGGGCGCGTCGTTGATCTTTACCGCGGGGGCGGCGCGCAGGCCGTTCACGAGAAGAAACCACGGTTGCCTCGGCCAGCCGCGAACGGTGAAGGTGGCCCCGCGTTCGTCCTCGGCCTCGGGCGTGATGAGGCCGGGCGCGTGCACGCGCAAGCCGGCGCGGCGGAAGACGCGGAAATCGTAAAGCGGTCCTTCAAAGTAGAGGCGAATGGCATTCGCGCCGACGGTGGCGGGGTTGATCGCCGGGCCGGCACGGGTTTGCTCCCGCAGCTCGTAGAAGTCCGGCAACAAGCCAACCCGTTCCGGATCCTCCGCGCGCCAGGTGTGCTGGAGGCCGGCGGCCGTGATGCCATGGGCAAGCGAACGCCACGGCCCGTCGCCATCATGCCGGGCCAGATGATACAGCGCGTCGGCATAGACGAGGCCACACCATTGCACCGGCCGCCCGAACCACACCGGTGCCCGCCAACTCGTCGCGCCCAACACGGCGATCGTCGAATACGGGCCGACGGGTTGGCCGGTGGGGTTCACGAGATAGACAAACGGCACTCCCGTCCACGCCCAGTCGGTGGCCGCGTCGAGGAACGCCCGTTCGCCGGTGAGTTCGTAACCCAGCGTGTAGGCGCGGACGAGATGCGCCGAGGCCAGAATGTCGGGGGTGTGCAGCGGCACCTCCCACGTCTGCGCGCCGCGCGGTACGGTGTGGCGGAACTTGTCCAGCCCTCGCAGTTTTGCCACGCCCTGCGCGATCAGGTTCTCGTCACCGCAGAAGGCCGCCGCTTCGAGCAGGGTGGCCACGACCTGTGCCGTGAGGCCGTTGGCGTCGGGTGCAAAGTGCGTGCGGCCGTAGTCGGGACCCTGCGCCGACGCGCGATAGGGCACGCTCCCGTCGGCCGCGAAGCGACCGAGTTGCGCACGGGCCGTTTCTCGCGCCGCTGCGATGGCTTCGCGCACGGCCCCGAACACCAGCGGGGTGACGGGCGGACGCACGTGGCTGACGGCCGAGTGGTAGTAGATGCGCGGCGGCACGACGGCGAGTGCCTCCCGGGCGGCGATGCGCAAGGCAGCCGCCTGAACCGGATCGGGAACGCGCTCCGCCAGCCACGTCTGCCACACGGCCGCGTCCGCTGCCGGCTGGGGCGGGAAGCCCGGCCAGAAGGCGTGCCGGTAGTGATTCGTTTCCCGAATGCGCGACGAAAGCCAGCCTTGCGCGGCGAGCGTGGCGTAGCCCGCGGGGTCCAGCCCGGGATCGGGTTGGGCCGGCCAGCCGCGCAATCGCACGTAGTGTCGTATGGCGGGCACGACACTGTGCCCGGCGCCACCGATGATCCACGCGCGGCACACGAGTGGTTCGCCGGCCTTTACAACGACGCCGCGGTAGGGCGTCAGTCGGCCCTCCTCGCGCGGCGCTTCTTCGCCGGGATACAACAGGCCCAGGGCGTGGCCGCTGCTGCCGAAGGTGCGATCGGGCGAGTCGAACAGAGCGCTGAATCGCCGCGTGTCCTCCCAGACGAGACCCACGTAGCGGCCCTCCGCCTGGATGGCCATGAGGGGGAAGGTGACCTTGTGTGGCGCGGGCACGCGGCGATTCGCCTCGGGGCCGATGACGTCCGCCTCGGAGCTGCTTGGTTCGTCGTCGAGGTATTCCAGACCGGCCAGCAAGCCCTGTCCTTTGCGTGTGCCAAACGAGCCCTCGCCGGCCATGAGCAGGTGCATGGGCGCGAAGATGACGGAACGCTCGCGATTCACGCTCACGCGGGTTTCGGCCAGGATGGCCCCGGGCGAATCGTTGCGAAACGTCTGCCGCACGGTCCACTCCGCGCCGTCCGGGTCGCGGGCGCGCGTGACCAGGGCAAACTGCTCGGCACCGCGTTCGATCGTCGAAGCGCCGTCGGCCAGTTCCACCCAACGGGCCGCGTGCTCCTCGACGTAGCCGAGGCGGGGGCGTGGATGGCAAACAGCCATGCGGCGGCCCAGTACGTGCCACTCGAAGGCGAGCGGGCTGGCGGTGTTGAAGTGCAGTTCCACATCGCCGCTGGCCAGGACGCGCTTGGCACCGAACGGCGGCGGGCTCCATGCCGGCCACACCGGCTCCGGCAACGGGACGCGTGGCTCAAAACGCAGACTGGCCAGGACTACCGTTCCCCCCGTCCCCGGCGGATCGAACCGCAGCCGGTGCCCCGGTCCAAGCGACGGCACGGCCACGCGAGCCTCGAACCAGCGTCCGGCCGGAACATGAAACCGCACCGACTGGCCAGCCCGCGCCTGGTCCCGGAAATAGAACAGCTCCGCGGCGCCGGGCTGGTCGGACTTCAGCCGGGCGACCAGCCACAGCGGCATGTTGGTCGGGTAGTCGCGCGCCGGGCCGTGGAAGTAGGGATCGGGGCCGCCGATGTCGATTGCCAGTCCTTCGGCGGTGGGCCGCAGTGCGGCGGTGTCGTGCGGTGCGCCCCACTCCCGGACAACTTCCGGCTGGCGGAAATCGAATGCGGGCAGCGGCGCCGCGACCGGTCGGCCGGCAAACAGCGTTGTGGCTGCCAGCAGCATCGCCAAGAGCAAGCTGGCGGAAGGCGCAGGAGACTTGATGGCCATGAGCTCTTGGATGTGCATGGTGGTCATTGCATTCAGGCCGTCTCTGACCGA
>DATLZF010000581.1:0-5782 GCA_035574135.1 Candidatus Methylomirabilota bacterium | reverse complement strand
CAGCGCCAGGGTATGGGCCGTGTTCTTCAAATCGTGCACGAAGAACGCCGACATGGTCTGGAACGCCTCCAGCTCCTTGCCTTGGGCCAGCTTGTCCGAAAGCCGCAGGCTCAAGAGGTTGCTGCCCACTTGATCGCCGATGCACTTGAGCAGCTCGAAGTCCTCCAGGGAAAACGCCAGTCCGCCCACGCGGTCTCCGAGTGTGACCACGCCCAGCAGTTCGCCGCCGGCGGCCACAGGCACGCAGACACGGCTGCCACCTGCCTGAAAGTGATGCGGATTAATCTGTCGGAGAGGGCGGGCCCAGTCCGCTGAAGTGGCATCGATGTCCACCGGCAGGGGGTTGTTTTTCAAGGCATTGATGGCCCCTCTCAAATCCGCCGGGCTCGGCGCCAGCCTGTTGGCTCCGGGCGGAGTCAGCGACGTGGAGGCTCCGAAACGCAGCCGCCGGCCCGATTCGTCCACCAGCCAGATCGTGACCGACAGCACGTTGAACGTTTCCGACAACCACTCGGCCACTGCGCGGCACAGGTCTTCGGAGGTCAGCCTTGAGGTCGTCTTTTGCGTAAAGGTCTGCCAGACTTTTCGGTAGTCGTAGCGCGGCCGGCTCAGATGGCGGCTGACGAACCGTTGCGCGAAATCCCGCAACCGGTCTGACATGACCAGCATGGCCAGTCCCACCAGGGCGGCGAACACCAGAAAGGCCTTCAACGGAAACGCCGTATCCCCCCCAAACACCGTGCTCAACTTGGCCAGCAGCCCCACCGCCATGAGGTAAACCCCGGCCAGCACGATCACCACTGAGGCCGACAGAAACGTGTGCGACGGGTAGATGTCCACGCTGAACACCCCCTTCCGCAGCAGTGACCGCAGGATCAACAGACAGGCCGCCAGCAACGCCGTGGCATTGACGGCGCCGAAGGTCGGGTTCACGCCCGAGAACAACAAGACCTGGCTGCTCGAGTAAATCCGTCCGGCAAACAGCAGCCCCACCCCGAGAATCACGTACTTGATCCGCCAGCGCATCGTTCCGACGGCGGCCCGGTAGGTCCGCTCCAGGTTCATCAACGTCAGCACGGCGGCCAGCAGATTCACGGCGGATTGTGCCAGGCCTGGCCAGCCCAATTGCACGAACCATTCCTGCGCGGGTGGAATCTGATGGATGCCCGCGATCATCTCGCGATGGAAACCGGCTGACAGGCCGACGGGTAGCAACAAGCTGATCGCCAGAACCCATCTCCACCGGTGCAGAAAGTCGCGATAGTTGCCGCGCGAGTAGGTGAGGCTGAACGCCAGCCAGACGGAGGGCAGGAGCGCCCGCGTCAGCAAACGCCACTGCTGCCAGTACGCCACGGACTCGGGATGCACGGCATCCGTGCACAAGGCGCCAAAGGCGCTCTCCAGCGCCAGTGTTCCCATCCCCACTGCAAAGAGCCAACGCGCCGGCGACTTCTCCGACCAGAAAAACATGGCCAGCGCCATGCCGGCCGCCGCCGTCGCCGCCGCCAATTGGAGGATGAAACTCAGATTCATTCAGCGCCTCGCGAACGGTCCGAATCAGCCCGGCTCGATGTCGCGTGCGTCATCCGTGATGGATTGTTCGCGATGCTAGCCACGTCCCGGCACGCTTTCAAGCTTCGCCCCTTGCGGCGGGGGGGCACCCTGAGAGCATGCGCCGGTCGTGACAGCCTGACCTTGCCTGCGAGGGTGATCTATGCTGGACTGCTTCCGGGGGGTGCGGTCCGCCCCGCTTGAATCCAAGCAACCGAGCATGTTCTTGCAGAACCTCGAACTCCCATTCGATCTGGCCGGCTCGACTCCCGTCATTCCGAAGGCTGGCCTGCGTTGTTGCGCTGATCTGGCCGCGGATTTGGAAGATTTCGGCGAGTTTGGTGCCCCCACCCGCCGGGCCATCACTCGGGCGACCACGTTTGCCGGGGCGCCCGTTCAGGTTCCGACCTTCATTAACGAGTTCTGGACGGCGCGGCAGCGACAGGCCAGTTCGCTGCATGAGGTATCCTATCGCGCCTGCTTCAAGCCCCAGTTGCCGCGCTTTTTCATCGAGCGTCTCACCGAGCCGGGTGATCGCGTCTATGACCCCTTCATGGGGCGAGGCACCACGTTGATCGAGGCCGCCTTGCTCGGGCGGGTGCCGGTGGGTTGCGACGTCAACCCCTTGAGCGTCGTGCTGACGCGGGGGCGCCTGCGGCCGCCGAGGCTCGA
This sequence comes from Candidatus Methylomirabilota bacterium, assembly GCA_035574135.1. Classification (GTDB taxonomy): domain Bacteria; phylum Verrucomicrobiota; class Verrucomicrobiia; order Limisphaerales; family DATLZF01; genus DATLZF01. Next base: position 3,559 of record DATLZF010000581.1, on the reverse strand, counting down.
AGCGGTGGCGCGGCGGCTGGCGGAAATCGACTTCCGCGATCATGGCGAGCTGTGGGAGGACCTCCTGGTCTTTTACCACCCGGAGACACTGAAGGAGATCAGTGCGCTCAAGCGTTACCTGCTGGCGCGTCGCGAGACCGGGGTGGCGGACGCGGTGGACGATTGGATCGCGCTGGTGGGATTGAACCGGCTGACCGGGCACTCGGCCGGCTTCTTCTCCGTGTACACGCTGCCGCCGAACCAGGCCGTCTCCATCGCGTCGCAGAGGAAGATCAACGAAAAGCGCGGTCAAACGCCGCCGCGGCGGGAAGTAGCGAAGTTGATTCTAAGGAAGTCGAAGCAACTGTTGCGGGACTGCGATGAAGCCGTGCGCGCTACTCTTGCCGGGGTGGCTGATGCGGCGTTGTTGCTCACCGGTCCGTCGTCTTCGACCCCCGGGATCGCCGACAATTCGGTCAGCCTGGTGGTGACCTCCCCGCCATTCCTTGATGTGGTGCAGTACGCTGCGGACAACTGGCTGCGCTGTTGGTTCCTCGGCCTGGATGCCCGCGCGATCGAAATCACCGCTCCGTCCAAGCTGGAGGTGTGGCAGGAGGCCATGACGGAGGTATTGCACGAGTTGCGGCGCGTCCTGAAGCCGGGCGGGCATGTGGCCTTCGAGGTGGGCGAGGTGCATGGCGGCATGACCAAGCTGGAGGAACACGTCCTGCCCTGCGGCCTGGCGGCAGGACTCGATCCCTTGCTGGTGATGATCAACGCCCAGGAGTTCACCAAGACGGCCAACTGCTGGGGCGTGGCCAACATGAACAAGGGCACCAACACCAACCGCATCGTGGTATTCCGGAAACCCTGATTGCGGTGCCGGTCCTGCGCGCCAAAGAGATTGAGTTTCGCCGGGCGGGCGCCCAATCTCGTGGCATGAGTTTTCCGCCTCAATTTCGCGGAGCGGCGGTTCTGATGGGCCTGCTGGCCGGCTGCGGCCAGCCGAAATCCGCCCCGCCCCCCTCCCCAACCGGGACGAACGCTCCCACCCCCGCTCGCGCCAACCAGCAGTATCACCTGGATCACGCCCAGCCCAAGCTGCGCACGCTCAAGTTGTGGCTGGGCGCGGAGGAGATCACGGCCGAGCTGGCGCTCACCGTGACCGAAATCTCCACGGGCATGATGTTCCGTGAGTCCATGGCCGAGAACGAAGGCATGCTCTTCGTCTTCGGCACGCCGCATCGCACCTCGTTCTACATGAAGAACACGAAGATCCCCCTCTCGGCCGCCTACATCGATCCCGAGGGCGTCATCACCGAGATCGTCGATCTCAAGCCGCTGGACGAGTCCCCCGTCGAGGCGAAGTCGGACCGGATCCAATACGTGCTGGAAATGAACCAGGGCTGGTTCAAGCGGCACAACGTCGGTGTGGGCACGCTGCTGCGCACCGAGCAGGGATCGCTGCCGGAAACCTTCTTCCGTCGCAAGCCATGACCCTGCGTCCCGAGTCCGAGCGGCTGTTTCAGGAGGCGCTGCAATTCATCCCCGGGGGTGTGAATTCTCCCGTGCGGGCGTTTCGGGCCGTGGGGGGGCAGCCGTTCTTCGTGAACCGCGCCCGTGGCGCGCGGGTGTGGGATGTCGATGGCCGTGACTACATCGACTACGTCGGCACCTGGGGGCCGGCCATCCTGGGCCACGCCCATCCGAGAATCATTCAGGCCGTGCAGCAAACCGCGGAGCGCGGAACGAGCTTCGGCATTCCCAATCCCTTGGAGGTGGAGATGGCGAAACTCATCTGCGCCGCCGTGCCGAGTGTGCGCAAGGTGCGAATGTGCAACTCGGGCACGGAGGCCACCATGTCGGCCATTCGGCTGGCACGCGGCTTCACGGGCCGCAACAAGATCATCAAGTTCGAGGGCTGCTATCACGGGCACGTGGATTCCCTGCTGGTCCGGGCGGGATCGGGTGCGCTCACGTTTGGCCAGCCTGACAGCGCCGGCGTGCCGGCAAGCTTCGTTGAGCACACGATCGTGCTGCCGTTCAACGACCCGGACGCGGTGCGGGCCGCCTTCGCCGAGCACGGGCGGGACATCGCAGGGGTCATCTTGGAGCCGGTGCCGGGCAATGCCGGGTTGTACCTGCCGCGGCCCGGCTATCTCGAGGCGCTGCGGGAGCTCACCGCCGCGCATGGGGCGCTGTTGATCTTCGATGAGGTGATGACCGGCTTCCGGCTGGCGTGGGGGGGGGCGCAACAGCTTTTCGGCATCACGCCGGATTTGAGTTGCTTCGGCAAAGTGATCGGCGGCGGCCTGCCCGTGGGGGCTTTTGGAGGGCGGGCGGACATCATGGAGTGCCTGGCCCCGCTGGGCCCGGTGTATCAGGCCGGCACGCTCAGTGGCAATCCCCTGGCGATGGCGGCCGGTCTGGCGGCGTTGGTGGAACTGCAAAGTGCCAACGCCTATTGTCGGCTCGACGAACTCGGCCAGCAACTGGCCGAAGGCATCAAAGACGCCGCCAGGACCGCCGGCGTGCCGCTCCAGGTCAATAACGTCGGATCCATGTTTTGCGCGTACTTCTGTGATCAGCCCGTTCACAATCTCGCCGACGCGATGCGCAGCGATCGCGAACGGTTCAAGCGGTTCTTTCACGGCATGCTGGAGCGAGGTGTTTACCTGGCGCCCTCCCAGTTCGAGGCCGGATTTCTCTCGACGGCGCACTCACCCGAGGACATCGAGACGACCGTTCGCCATGCGGCCGAGGTGTTCCGCCGCCTGTAGGCTCGCCCATGCGCTATCTGGCTCTTGATCCCGGTTCGAAGCGCGTGGGCGTTGCCGTAAGTGACGAGTTGCGGATGATTGCGCAGCCGCTGGAGTTTATTCCGGCCGAGCCGTTCGCCGGCTTCCTTGTCCGCCTGCAACAGATCGTGACCGAAAAGGAGGTCGGGCTGATTCTGGTCGGAATGCCGCGCAACATGGACGGCACTTACGGCCCCGCCGCGGAGCGGGTGCGGGAGTGGGTCGCCGCCCTGGCTTCGAAGCTGAGCATTCCCATCAAAACCTGGGACGAGCGATTGACCTCGGCGCAGGCCAATCGCGTCCTGGGGCAGGGCCGGGTGCGGCGGGATCAGCGCAAGCAAAAAGTGGACGCGATGGCGGCCGCCATCCTGTTGCAGAGCTACCTGGACGCCCATCCGGCGTAACGCGCCGGCGGCCTTCCCGCCCGCTTCCCGGCGGGCGGTTCGCGCAGAGGAGGAACCCCCGCCGTAACTCAAAAATAGGTGTTACCGAAGATTGAGGCGGACGGGGGTCCGTTGACTCAAAAAGGGTGTTACCCAATTTCTCCCCAATTTGAGAACGAAGGAAGCCGGCCGGATCACCCCGGCCCGGCCTCCCTCGCTCCCGTTTCTGGGGGTTCAGGGGCGTTGTAACTGCCGGCTGGCCCCGGTCAAGTCTGCGTCCACTGTCGCACCGCTTCGATCTCCCGCAGCCGCCGGTCCACCTCCCGCCGCAACGCCAGGGCATTCAGCCCCGCCCGCTCCGCCCGCAAGCGCGCCTTGGTCGCTTCACTCACTTCCGCG
>DATLZF010000580.1:0-17293 GCA_035574135.1 Candidatus Methylomirabilota bacterium | reverse complement strand
CCTCGACGGCCCGCATGTACCAGTGCGTGCCGGTGGCCAACTACGGTTCGCAATTGCAGGTGGCCCTGGCCAACCCGATGAACCCTTCGGTCATCGACGAACTGGGTTACCTCTGCAACAAGGAGATCGTGCCGGTGGTGGCGGACCCGGCCGCGATTGAGAAGATCATCAGCCGCTACTACGGCGAGGAAAACGAGAGCGTCGGTGACATCCTCAAGGAACTCGGGGAGGACAAGGAGATTGCCCGCGAAGTGGCGGAGGCTGCGGCCACCGAGGACGCCGGCGAGTTGGTCGATCTGGCCAACGAGACGCCGATCATCAAGTTCGTCAACCTGGTGCTGTATCAGGCGATTCAAGACCGCGCCAGCGACATTCACTTCGAGCCATTCGAGGATGAGTTTCGCATCCGATACCGTGTGGACGGCGCCCTCTACGAGATGGCCCCACCGCCCAAGCATCTGGCCCTGCCGGTGATCTCGCGTATCAAGGTGATGGCCAACCTCAACATCTCCGAGCGCCGGCTGCCGCAGGACGGTCGGATCAACTTCAGTCTGGGCAGCCGCCAGGTGGACTTGCGTGTCTCCACCCTGCCCACGCAGTTTGGTGAATCGGTGGTGCTGCGCGTCTTGGACCGCTCGGCCGTCAGCCTTGACCTGGAGAACCTGGGGCTGCCCAAACCGGTCCACGACTACATCGTCGAAGCGATCAACCAGCCCAACGGCATTTTCATCGTCACGGGTCCCACAGGTTCCGGCAAGACCACGACGCTCTATTCCTGTTTGCGGAAGGTTAACACGATCGATTCGAAGCTCCTCACCGCCGAGGATCCCGTCGAGTACGACATTGAAGGCATCATGCAGGTGGCCATCAACGAGGCCGTGGGCATGACCTTCAGCAAGGCGTTGCGCTCGTTCCTGCGCCAGGACCCGGACATCATCATGGTGGGAGAAATGCGCGATCTGGAAACCGCGCAGATCGCCATTCAGGCTTCGCTTACAGGCCATCTGGTGCTGAGCACCCTCCATACGAATGATGCGCCGGGGGCCGTGACCCGCCTGATGGACATGGGAGTCGAGCCGTTCCTGATCTCGTCCACGCTCATGGCCGTGCTGGCCCAGCGGCTGGTTCGGACCATCTGCAAGAAGTGCCGCACGCCGTTCGAGCCCACCGAGAACCAGTTGGCGATGCTCAACCTTTCCCCGCACGACATGGGCGACAAGGTCTTCTACTACGGCCGCGGCTGCGCCGCTTGCAACGACACGGGCTACAAGGGACGCAAGGGCATCTTCGAATTGCTCGTGATCAGCGAAGCCGTGCGCAATCTCATCAACGAGCGGGCACCCGCTGTTGTCCTCCGGCAGAAGGCGGTGGAACTGGGCATGGTGACGTTGCGGGAAGATGGCTTGCGCAGCATTTTCGATGGTGATACCACCATTGAAGAGATCTTGAAGTACACTTAAACCGAACGCCCTATGCCCAAGTTCAATTACGTGGCCATGGACACCAAGGGTAAGGAAACCAAGGGCACCCTTGAAGTCGCCAACCAGAGTGAAGCCATCGGCCGCCTCAAGGAAATGGGCTACTTCCCGACCAAGGTGGTCGAGGCCAAGAAGGACAAGGACAAGCCCGAGACCAAGGCCAAGGGCGCCAAGCCCGGCGCCAAGAAGGGGGGCATCAACATCAAGATTCCGGGCCTGGGCGGCAAGGTGAAGACCAAGACCCTGACCACCTTCACCCGGCAACTGGCCACGCTGGTGGATGCCGGCCTGCCGCTGCTGCGCGGCCTGCGGGTGCTCGAGAAACAGGAGAAAAACCCCACGCTCAAGGGCATCATCAACCAGCTCGCCCTCTCGATCGAGGGCGGCAGCACGTTCTCCGAGGGGCTCGCGCAGCATCCCAAGGTCTTCAACCGCCTGTTCGTGAACATGGTCAAGGCGGGCGAACTGGGCGGCGTGCTCGAAGTCGTGCTCAACCGGCTTTCCGAGTTCATGGAGAAGGCCGAGAAGATCAAGGGCAAGGTGGTCGCCGCCATGTTCTACCCCGTGGCGGTCATGGTGGTGGCGGTGACGATTTTGGCGGTGCTGATGATCTTCGTCGTCCCGAAATTTGAACTGATCTTCAAGGATATGATGCCCGGGGAATCCCTCCCCGGCTTCACCCGGCTGGTGCTGGGCATCAGCAACGCCATCGCGAATCACTTCATTGTTACGGCCGGCGCCACCGCCCTCGTGGTCGGCGCGATCGTCGCTTTCATTCGCACGCGACTGGGGCGCCGGGTATTCGACAAGTTCAAACTCAAGATGCCCGTCCTTGGCGAGGTCATCAGCAAGGTGGCCATCTCCCGCTTCACCCGCACGCTGGGCACGCTGGTCAGCAGCGGTGTTCCCATCCTCCAGGCACTGACCATCGTGAAGGAGACCTCGGGCAACGTCATCATCGGTGCTGCGGTCTCGGCCGTGCATGAGAGCGTGAAGGAAGGTGAGACCATCACGGCCCCGCTCGAAGCCTCCAACGTCTTCCCTCCGATGGTCATCAGCATGGTCGATGTCGGCGAGCAGACCGGTGCCCTGCCGGAGATGCTGATGAAGATCGCCGACAACTACGACGACGAGGTGGACAACGCCGTCGCCGCCATGACCTCGCTGCTCGAACCGATCATGATCGTCTTTCTGGCCGTCGTGGTGGGCAGCATCGTCATTGCCTTGTTCCTCCCGCTCATCAAGCTGATGGAAGGCATCGATGGTGGTGGAGGCAAGGGTGGCGGGGGAGATTGATCTGCGGCGGCGCGTGCCTCACTCGGAAACTTCCTCGACCAGGACGCTGCTGGGGCGGGCCTTTCGTCCCCAACGGATTTCCGGCAAGAGCAACAGCGTGGCTCCGAGGATCAACGCGGCGCTGAATGCGGCCAGCCCGCCAAGAGGTACCGTGCCCACTGCGAGGAACGCCACCAACGGCGCCAAGACCCCCCGCACGCCCGTGAGAAACGTATGCACCGCCATGTAGTCGGCCACCCGACCGGGCGGCGCGAACTTCGTCACCCAAAGGCTCCACGCCACGTCCCCGCCGGCGTTTGAGATGCCAAACACCACCGCGCCGAGGATCATGCCGGTCATGGAGTCGCTGGTGAAAAACGTCAGGATGCCAACAGCAAAGCCGCAGTTGAGCGTGACCCGGAGGGCGAAAAAGTTCATCCGATCGAACAGGTGCCCCCAGACCGGGCTCAAAACGAGTCGCGCCAGATTCGGAATCACCCCCGTCAGCAAGGCGATCACGCTGGCGGACAGCAGGTGGCCGTACTTCGGATTGGCCAGGTACTCCACCCGCAGCGGCAGCATCATCAGGTTGGCGAAGCCCATCAGCATCCAGCAAATCAAAGTGCGGCGGAACAACGGGTCGTCCCGCACGAAACGCAGCGCGCGGAGTGGATGGGAACCGCCATCCGGCACGATCGGGCCGGTGGCGCACCGCGAAAGGCAGTAGCTTGCCAAGGCCAACGCCCCCGCAAACACAGCCAGTAACACGCGAAAATACTCGATGCGCCCTGTCAGGAGATCGCCCGCCACCTTGCTGAACAACGCGGCGGTCGCGATTCGCACCATCACCGTCCTCGAAAAGAGTCGCCCCCGCTCGCGCTCGGGATAGTTGTCCTGGTACATCTGGGTGAGCAGGGGAATGATCGCGGCCGAGGCGGCCATGCCCACCACGCTGCACACGCCGAACACCGGCAGGTACGCCGCCACAGCGGCCAGGGCGAACGCTCCCGCTCCAATTGCCAGGATGCGGGACGCCGCGCGGCTGACCGGCCAGGCGCGCGCGGTGGCCCAAGAGACCACCAGCGGGGAGATCAACAAGCCCAGACTGCCCGCGCCGGCCACAATGGCTTTGGTGAGCGCTCCCGCCTGGAACCAGCGCACCGCGATCAGCAACAGGAACGTGCTGCCGGCGGTCTCGATGACCCCGGCGGTGGCGGACCGCAGGAGTTCATACCGGTAGGTCTGTCGGGTGCGCTCGGCGGCAACCATGAGCCGCCGACCCTACGGCGGTTTTCCTCCGGCTCAAGGATCAAATCGCCCCGCGAAGTCCACCGAGGCCGCGCCGAGTCAGCCGGCCGATCCACCATGCGGTCCGGCTCAATCGGCGGCCGGCGTCGGCTCTCGCCAGTCGGCGATCAACGTAGCCAGCGCCCAGCGTTGTTCGGCGTCCAGGCTCTCGAGAAAGCTGGGCATCGGAGTGCCGTCCAGCCCGGTCGAGAGGACGCGGAAAACGTCCTCGGGTCTCCGCCCGGCGCGGAGCAGGCCGCGGTGCAGGTCGGTGGGCTGAACCGGGTTTCCCCAAACGTCCTCCCACCGGGCCGCCGCCGCGCCGGTGCCGCGGCCGTCGGCTCCATGACACGGGGCACAGGCGGACCGGAAGAGAGTGTGGGCCGCTGCGACATGGCGCCTGCGTTCCTCGCCATCCGCCATCCACGCGGGGCGAGCCGGCGTGCCCACGGGTGGACTGTAGCTGGACGCTTGTTGCCATCGTGGCGAGAGGCTCTTCAAATGGGCGATCAGGGCGGCGATCTCCGGATCGGAGAAGGTGGTGAATCGTGGCATCGCCGTGCCGGCCAATCCGCCCCGAATGGTTCGGGCCAGATCCTCGTCGGTGGGGAGAAAGCCCGAGGGCGTCGAGCGGAACTTGAAGACACCGCGGGTGAAATCGCGGGGACGCGGGATCAGGCTGCTCGCCATTTCGCCGCGTCCGTCGCCAAGCACGCCGTGGCAGACGGCGCAGTGCCGCTGGAAGAGAAACCGTCCTTGCGGTGCCAGTTCCGTGCGGCGGGGGGGTGGCGTCCACCCCGGTGCGTTCGTGGTGGTGGTGGTGCTTGGGCCGGGCATGCCGCACCAAAGCGAACCCATCAACATCGCCACCGGCAGAGCTGCCCTCACGGCCGTTTCCTTCCTGCGGGGCCACCGCGCCGAGATTGGCTCGGGGCAACGCTTGGCAGGAGACCGATCAGGCGGCACGCGGGGCGACGGTCATACGGCCGTTATCGCCGTCGCGCCTGGCGGAAGGAGGAGTCGGCGCCGAGGTTCCGCTTTTGCGGGCGGCGGCCTCCTCATTGAACTGCGCGATCGGCTCGGCCAGGAGATTGGTGATGAAAAACAGGATGAAGAAGATCGCCCCCAGGGGTTTCAAGAACCCCCAGAGGATCGCGCTGCCGGGACCGGTGAAGCCGGCCGCCAGACACACCAGAGACAGGGCGAGGAAGGTTTTGGCGGACTTGGTCATAAACTCAGTGGTGACTCATTTTGGTTGTGCGCAGACCTTTGACACGCGTGAAACGTTGCCGACGGCTGCGGCGACCGCTGCGCCGATCTTGCCTGGCTCTCAACTTTTTTTGGCCTTCTCCCCCTCCGATGACCGGTTCGGTGCCTTCCAGTAGGCGGGAAGGCCGGGCTTGGTCGCGGCCAGGATTTCGAGAATGGCCAGTTTGGTTTCCGTCGGAATCCGGCCATAGGCCGGAGTTGTGTCGGCGCCGGTGAGGATTTCCCACAGACGCCGATAGAGCTTCTCCTTCATGGGCGCGGGCAATCCGTCGAAAGCGTCGGAGTAAATCAAGTAGCTGCAGGGGTGGCGGAAGAGACGTGTCTGGAGGTCGAACTGCCGCAACGAGCGGCCCTGCGGATCGCGGGGACCGCGGGCCTCAAAGGCTGCCACGAAATCGGGCCGGCCTTGGACCGGCGCGGTCAGAGGCGCCTCTTCCACGAACAAGAGGTACTTGAGAAAGGCCTCGGTGGCGTTGCGGAGATAATTGAGGTGTCCGTATTGCCGGAGGGCCAGGGTGCTCTCGTAATTGAGCCGGGTGATGAAGTTGTGCATGTGCGTCTGGTGCTCGAACACCATCAGCGCCACGATGTCGCTGCCGGGCTCCGGATAGGCGGTGGTGTCGAGGAACCGCGCCAGGTTGGTCACGTTGCCCAGGTAATTCGGTTCCGTTTCCTGCCGCCGGTGGGCGGCCTTGCCGACGAGGTTGCCGCGATGGGGTTGAGCGCCGTGCGTGCCGGTGACATACCAGCCACCCCATCGTTCCTCGAGCGGCGTGCGGTGGTTCACCAGCGAGGTGCCGGTGCTCATGTCGATCACACCCTGTTCGTCCGTGGCGAACGAGCGCACGAGGTGTCCCGGCACGCCCATGCTCTTGGCCGAGGCGTGGCATTCGAGGCACTGCGTGTTGCGCACGAGCTGCGGTCGTGCCGCGGCGTCCTGCGCAAGCGTGTAGAAGTTGCCTCCGAGTTTCGGGTCGGCTGTGGACACTTCCAGCAGGGGCGCGCCCGGGATGAAGCCAACGTATACGTTGTCGTTGAAATAGAGGGCCCGGGGAGTCTGTGGCGAGATGCGTTCGCGCTGGAGCGAGGTCTTGGAAAAGACCAGCATCTGCGAACTGGTCGGAATGCCCAGTGCCTGCAGCAGGGAAGGGAGATAGCCGTGCCGAGGGTCGAACTCGAGCCGGACCTCGCCGGCCTCGATTCGCTTCTGCAATTGCGCCACCACGTCCGTGGGAACCGCGTTGTTGTAATCGATCGTATCCTCCTCGAACGGCATCAGGTGCGTCGAGCCCTGAAAGTCCGCGCGCACGGCAAGGCATGTCGCCAGCCCCAAGCCCACGATCGTCCAGCCGAAGCCGGGTTGGTGCGGTTGTCTGAGTTCTTGTTTTGCCATGTGCCTCGAAACCCTATGACGCGCCTGCGGCGCGAAGCTTCACAATTCTTGCCATAGCTTGGCTTGCCGCCCACTGGACGCCTTGACCCGGGTCAAGACCAGACCAGGCGGAGAGGAAGATGCTTTGGGGCCGAGTCCGGGCTGGACGCCAGTGCCGCCGCCGTCCTTAGATGGCGCGCGTGAAAGTTCGCTTCCCGTTGCTGCTGGCCGTCGGGGCTTTAACGCTGGTGCCCCTGCGGACGAACGCCGAGGTCATCGAGGTCGAAGTGTGCGTTTTCGGAGGGACATCCGGCGGTCTGGCCGCCGGGGTGCAGGCCGCCCGCCTGGGGCGGACGGTGGTGGTGGCCGAACCGGGGAACAGCGTGGGTGGGTTGACCACCGGTGGGCTTGGAGCCACCGACATCGGCAACAAGGCCGCCATTGGCGGGCTGGCGCGCGAATTCTATCAACGCATCGCCCGACACTATGCCAAGGATGCGTCGTGGAAGTTGGAATCCCGGGCGGACTACTTCGCCCTGCGAAAAAGTGGCCAGTCCGGCGCCTCGGATCTGAGCGGCACCAACGCGACCATGTGGACTTTCGAACCCCATGTGGCGGCGGCGGTGTTTCACGACATGCTCAGGGAGGCGCGTGTGCCGGTGTATCTCGAGCAGCGGCTGGTCTCGGTGCACAAGGAGGGCCTGCGCATCCTTTCCATCCGCATGGAAAACGGCAACGAGTATCGGGCACGAATCTTCATCGACGCGACTTACGAGGGAGATCTGATGGCGAAAGCCGGCGTGTCCTATCACGTGGGGCGCGAGGCGAACGCCACCTACGGTGAGACGTTGAACGGCATTCGGGCTGAAACGCCCAAGCATCAATTCATTGTCCCGGTCGATCCCTACCTGAAACCGGGCGACCCCTCCAGTGGCCTGCTTCCTTTCATCCAGCCCGGAGACGGCGGCGTGCCGGGCGCGGGAGACCACCGCGTGCAGGCTTACAACTACCGGCTGTGCTTCACGACCAACGCCGCCAACCGCATGGCCCTTGAACCACCTCCGGGCTACGATCCCGCCCGATACGAGTTGCTGGCCCGCTATTTGGAGGCGTGGGTGGCCAGCACCAATCGGCCGCCGAAGCTGTCGGACTTCTGGAACCCGATCTGGATGCCGAACCAAAAGACCGACATCAACAACAATGGCGGGTTCTCCACCGACTTCATCGGCGCGAATTACGATTACCCCGAGGCGAGCTACGAGCGGCGTGCCCAGATTGCTCGCGAGCACGAATACTACATCCGCGGTTTCCTCACCTTCCTCGCCACCAGCCCGCGCGTGCCGCCGTCCGTCCGCGCCGAGATGCAGCAGTGGGGGCCGGCCAAAGACGAGTTTCAGGCCACCGGGGGCTGGCCCAATCAGCTCTATGTCCGCGAGGCCCGCCGCATGGTTTCCGACCTCGTGATGACGGAGCACCATTGTCGGGGGCGTGAGAAGGTGGCGGATTCGGTGGGGCTGGCCGCTTACAACATGGATTCACACAACTGCCAGCGCATCGTGAAGAACGGCCGGGTCGAGAACGAGGGCGACGTGCAGGTGCCCCCCATGTCGCCTTATCCCATCTCCTATCGCGCACTCGTGCCGAAGGCGGCCGAGTGCGAGAACCTCCTCGTGCCGGTGTGCCTGGCGGCTTCGCACATCGCCTACGGTTCCATCCGGATGGAGCCGGTGTTCATGATCCTCGGCCAGTCCGCCGCCACCGCGGCCAGCTTGGCCATCGCCAGCGGAACCTCGGTGCAGGAGGTCGATTATCCGACCCTCCGCACTCGGTTGCTGGCTGATGGACAGATTCTCGAGTGGCGCCCCACCGCGCCCGGGCAGGCCAGGCTTTCCGGCATCGTCGTGGATGACACCGAGGCCGAGAAAGAGGGGGACTGGACGCCGTCCGCCAACGTCACGTCGCGCCAGGTGGGCGGGGGCTATGTCCACGACAACAACGCCGGCAAGGGTCGGCTCTCCCTCACCTACCGACCTGATCTGCCGGCGGCGGGCGAGTACGAGGTGGTGTTGCTCTCGCCACCGCATCCGAACCGCGCGACCAATGTGCTGGTCACTCTCGCAATCGCCGGCCGGGAGGCGGCGGCGTTTCGCGTGAACCAGCGCGACAGTTCACGCGCCGGGGCGACCTCGCTGGGACGGTTCCGTTTGCCGGCCGGCCGGCAAACGGCCCTGACCGTTTCCAATCGCGACACCACGGATTACGTTGTGGCCGATGGGGCCCAGTTCATCCCTGTCCGCTGACGTTCGCCGCCGTTGCGCCACGCGGCGTCCCGGGGCCGTGGCGGCCTATTGTTGCTTCCCGTTCAACGTCTGGAGTTCGGCTTTGATGCGCTTCTCCAGCTCCATCATCGCTGGAACGTTGCGCCGGGACTGCGGGAGCTTATCCAGGGCGGAGAGCGCGGCTTGAAAAGCTGCCCGGGCTTCTTCAGGGCGCCCCGCTTGGGTCAGGATCTCGCCCCGCCGGGCCAACCAGGTTTCCTTGCGAGGGGACTGCGCGGCCACGTGGTCGAGGCGTCGGAGTGCCTCGTCGAAGCGGCCCAGCTTTATCTCAAGGTCGATGGCGTAAAGCTGCAGCGTCACCAACGGTCCGAGTCGGGCGATGCCTTCGTCCAGTCCGCGCAGCGCCTCCGCGAAATGATTCGTGCCCGCCGCCATCAGCACCTGGGCTCGCTCGATGAAAAGTTCCGGCCGTGGCTCGACGGCGAACTGAATCGCGCGCGTGTAGTCCATCGCGGCGGCGAGCCGGTCTTCGATCTTCTGGCGCGCTCGCGCGCGAGTGACGAGCGCCTCGACGTGATTCGTGTGGATGGCAAGGAAACGATCAAGTGCCGCGCACGCGGAATGCGGCCAGTCCGCTTCCAGGTAGAGCCGGCCGCGGAGAAAATCCACCACGGCCAGGCCGGGGGCGAGGGTCAGAGCCCGGTCGAAATCCGACTGTGCATGGTCCCAATGCTGGTTGACGCGGTAGAGTTCGCCCCGCCGGATCAGAAGGCTCGCATTGGTTGGGTCCTTCGCAATCTGGGCCGTGACATCCACGATCTGGCCGTGGACGTCGCCATGGCCGAGGGCCGTCCACGGGAGCAGCCCGAAGGCAGCCAACGAGAACAAGGTCTGCATTCTCATGGGTGCGATCAGGCTGTCCCCTCGGGCTGTGGGGGGCAATGGCAAACTCGGTTGGCCGACGCGGGCCGCAAAGCGCCAGGAAGCAAACTCCGGTGGCCGGTGGCGGTTGACCCGTCCCGAGCCGTGCTGGCTCCACCGGGGGGCTCAACCATCCAAACAATGATTGCCCGGGCCGTCCGCAACTGGCGGTCGTGGCTCACATGCCCTGGAAAACGTTGATCAGCCGGTCGTTCACGAACACGGAGAACCTTCCTCCCACGAGCTGCTGGCGCTTCTTTTCGATGCGCACTTCCCATTTCTCGTTGATGCCGACCTGGATCCGGTGTGACTCGCGCACCGGCTCGGAGATCAGGCGACGCTCGTTCTTCACGACGCGGCGGTTCACCTTGATGACGGTGTTGCCGAGCAATTGGTTGAAGGCAAACTCGACCAGGTTCTTTTCCGTTTCTCCGATTTCGAGCGCGAACTTCATGCGATGCCAAAGTTTTCTTCCGCGCCATTAGCACTGACCGGGCCAGCCTTCCGGGCCAGCCGCCGGCTCGGAAAGTGTCGCAATTCGATTCCGGATTGGCACCGTTTGCCTCAAAGGCGAACAGCCTGGCCTCCCGGAACGCGGCGGGAAAGGTTCCGTCTGCCCCCGTGGTGGCGGCGGATGTCCACAAACGCGACGAAAGGTCGTGCGGCCGCTGTCCCCCGCGCGGAGATTGGAATCCCGCTGCGGCTCTGTCACACTGCCAGCGTGCCTGCGACCGAGTCCATTCGACGCAAAGTGGGCGATCTGCCGCACAAGCCCGGCGTGTACCTCATGAAGGACCGCTTCGGCACGGTGATTTACATTGGTAAAGCGCGCGACCTGCGGCGGCGGGTGAGCCAGTATTTCCATCCCTCGCGCCGGCTGGGTTGGGATTTGAAATTCAACGCGCTGGTGGAGGCCATCCATGACTTCGACGTGCACGTCGTGAAGAGCGAGCCCGAGGCTCTGTTGCTGGAAAGCCGGCTCATCAAGGAGCTGCAACCGCGTTACAACGTCAGCTTTCGGGATGACAAACGTTTCCTCCTGGTGAAGGTGAATCTGCAGGATCCCATCCCGCGCTTCACCTTGACCCGGCTGCGCACCGACGACGGCGCCCGTTATTTCGGTCCCTTTCCGAACGCCGGCGCGTTGCGCAGCACGCTGGCGCTGGTGCGGCGGCAATTCAACTTGCGCGGGTGCCGCCCGCTGACGCCCGACGAGAATGACTACCGTCACTGTCTCTACGGCAACCTTAAGTGGTGCACCGCTCCCTGCATCGGCAACGTTTCCCGGGAGCAGTACCGGCAGCAGGTGCTTGCGGCATGTGAGTTCCTGGGCGGCCAGTGCGCGGAAATGATCGAGCGCCTCGAGGCGGACATGAGGAAGGCCGCTGCCGCCCTCGATTTCGAGAAGGCCGCCGAATATCGCGATCTGATCACCGATCTCAAGCGTACCACTCGCCGTACCACCCGCTTCGAGCGCATGCCATGGAATTTGCCGGTGGCCGTCACGCCGGAGCGGGATAACGCGGAGTTGGGTGCGGTGCTGGGGCTGCCAGCTCCGCCGGCCCGCATCGAGGGTTTTGATATCTCGAACATCAGCGGCACGCTCAAGGTCGCCTCGGTGGTCAGCTTCAAAAACGGTCGGCCTGATCGTGCCAATTATCGCCGCATGCGCATCAAGTCGGTCGAAGGACAGGATGACTTTGCCTGTATGGCCGAGGCGGTGCGGCGTCGCTACGCCCGCCTCCTGCGCGAGGCCGGGAACGAGGTGGTATCCCGCGACGAGGAGGAAGGTCGGGCCATCGTGGAGGAGTTGCGGACGTTGATCCAGCGCCCGGCGGAGCGGCGGCGGCTGGAGGACCCGACCGGGCCTTCATCGCCGGCGCAGGGTGGCGCGGGCAAACCCGCGCCCAACCTGCCCGATCTGATTGTGATTGATGGGGGACAAGGCCAGTTGAACGCGGCGCGCGCCGCGCTGGAGAGCCTCGGGTTGGGCATGATCCCGATCATCGGCCTGGCCAAGGAATTCGAGGAGATTTACCGGCCGGGGACGGACGCTCCTCTGCGACTGGGGCTGGATCACAACGCCCTGAAGCTCCTGCAACGCATTCGCGACGAATCCCACCGCGTGGCCAACAGCTACAATGCCCAGCTCCGGCTGCGCAAAATTTCCGAGAGCATCCTCGACGAGTTTCCCGGCATCGGTGAGGCGCGCAAGGCGGCGTTGCTGAAGCGGTTCGGCTCGGTCCAGCGGCTGCGAATGGCCAGCGAGGAGGAAATCGCAGCGGTGCCCGGCTTTGGGGGAAAAACGGCCGCGGAACTCAAAGCCTTTTTGCTGGCACGTTCGAGTGCAGCAGCGAACACGAAACCACCGGCATCGTAGCCCGGGTTGGGGCTTGCTCGGCCGGGCCGAGGGTGAGCGGGCCTCCAGCGCGGTGCGCCGGCCGGATTGGATTCGTCAGCCCGCGAGCTTCTTGAAATCCTCCTCGCCGGCCTTGAAGGCCTTGGCCTTGTCGCCGATGCGGAGGATTTTCACCGTGTTGATTTTGTCGCCCTTGACGATGTTGTTGACGACCTCCTGGCCCTCAACCACGTGCCCGAAGACGGAGTGCTTGTCGTCCAGCCACGGGGTGGCGACGTGGGTGATGAAGAACTGGCTGCCGTTCGAGCCGGGGCCGGCGTTGGCCATGGAAAGGATGCCCGGCCCGTTGTGACGCAGCGAGGGATGGAACTCATCGCGGAAGCGGTAGCCCGGTCCGCCCGTGCCGTTGCCCAGCGGGTCGCCACCCTGAATCATGAAGTTGGGGATGACGCGATGAAAGGTGAGCCCGTCGTAGAAGGGCTTGTTCTGCGCGGTCGGCGCGCTGCCATCGCGCGAGTAGTGCTTGGTGCCCTCGGCCAGCCCGACGAAGTTGGCCACCGTCAGAGGCACCTTCTCAAATTCGAGTTGGAGCAGGATTTTGCCCTTGGTTGTGTCGATCTCGGCATACACGCCATCCGGCAACGAGCGTTCGGCGGGCTTGGTTTCGGCCGGTTTGGGCGCCACGGGTTTGGCTTCGGCAGCCTTCGCTTCGGCCGGGGCGACCTCGGCCGGCTTGACGACGGCGGAGGTGACGGCGGAGGTGACGGTCCCGGTGGCGTTGGCGGCCGGAGGTGGGGAAGAGGGTTCGGCCGGAATCTTGACCTGGCCTTCGGGTTTGCAGGCGGACAGTGCTGCGAGAAGGCAGGGCAGGGCGAGCAGCAATAGCAACGGAGACTGCTTCATCGTTTTCATAGCGGGGCGTATCCAACGGAATCCGGCCTGGGATTTCAAGCCCGGGGTGAGGGCGGGAGTGAGCTTCGCCAACGCATGAGGTTGCCGAGGCGCGGCGGAGTTATTCGTGGTCCGCAGCTCGGCCCGTGTTCGGGGCCGGTTGCGGCGCTGTTGGCTCAGACCACCCTCGCCACTCCCGTTCCGCGGAGCACTTCGCCAATGATCCACGCGGCGTGGCCGCTCCGGCGAATGAAGCGCAGCACGGCGTCGGCCTGGTCACCCTGCACGATCACCGTCATGCCGATGCCCATGTTGAAGACCTGGTAAAGCTCGGCGTCCGCCACGCCCCCCCGGTCGCGGATCAGGCGGAAAATGGGCGGGAGCTCCCAGGCGTTCTTCCGCACCACCACGTCGCAGCCGCGCGGGAGGACGCGCGGGACGTTGTCCACGAATCCACCGCCGGTGATGTGGGCCAGCCCGCGCACCACGCGGGTGCGTGCGGGGTTGAACCGCTTCAGGAGCTTCTGCACCAGCGGCCCGTAGCTGACGTGGACCTTGAGCAACTCGTCGCCAAGGGTGCCGCCGAATTCGGGGACGCGGCTGGTGGGCTTGAGTTTGAGCTGCTCGAAAAAGATCTTCCGCGCAAGGGAATAGCCGTTGGTGTGCAGCCCGCTTGAGGCGATGCCGATCACGGCGTCGCCCGGGCGGATGGATCGGCCGTCCAGCATCCGGGCCTTTTCGACCACGCCGACGATGGTGCCGCTGACGTCGTATTCGCCCGGCTGGTAGAAGCCCGGCATCTGGGCCGTTTCGCCGCCGATCAGGGCGCAGCCATTCTGCGCGCAGGCCAGCGCGAACCCGCGCAGAATTTCGGTAAAAACCCGCGGCTCCAGTTTGCCCGTGCCGAGGTAATCGAGGAAGAAGAGCGGCTCGGCACCGAGCACGGCGATGTCGTTGACGCAGTGGTTCACCAGGTCCTGGCCGATGGTGTCGTGACGGTCCATCGCGAAGGCGATCTTCAGCTTGGTGCCGACGCCATCGACGCTGGAGACGAGCACGGGCTGGTGATAGCGGCGGGTGTCGAGGGCGAAGAGGCCGCCGAAGCCGCCGACCTTGCCCAGCACTTCGCGTCGGTGAGTGGAGGCGAGCAGTTGGGGCAGGGTGGCCTTGAGCCGGTTGCCGAGGTGGATGTCAACGCCCGCGCGGGCGTATGCGGTCGATTTCATGTGCGTCGGTTCCGAAAACGGACGCGGATTATTCGGGTCGGGCCGCTCTGGTGTCGAGCCTCATCTGCCCGGGGCGGCACGCGGCGAATGAGCGGGCTCAAGCGGGATGCGTTGAGTCGCAGCTTCAGGTCGTTGACATGGCGTGAATTTGTCAAGCGGGCGAAGCATCTACGCTCCGAAATTCGGTTTCCTATCTTCCGGCTCGGCTTGAACCGTCTCTTTTCTGAACTCCGCGGCAGGAACGCTTTTTCCTGCGGTTATCAATGCTGAGATGCGTGAGTCCACTCGGAGGGTTGCCCCTCTTGAAGTTATCAACAGGTCACGGTCCGACGCGGCGCGTGCTCAGTCGAGGCACAAGGATCGGATGGGCTACCGCCTTAAACGACCATCGAGGATAGCGCCCGACCGGATCCCTGCCGCGGGTTCAAAAAAGTGATGGGGCATTGGTTTTCTTTCTCTCGCTCGGTTTTCGTCGCGCGTTCCGGGCGGGCCGCCCCCTTGGGGAAACCCCCGAAGAAACGTGCGTCAAGGAGGTGGGGGTGGGGCGGCCACGGCCTGCACCGGACGCGGCGCGGCCCTCCGGCCAATTGCCCACACGAAGCCACTCAACTCCCGGCCCAGCGCCGCCGCCGCCACGGGCGACTTCTTGCGGGCCACCGCAGTCAGATGCTTGTAGCGATAGTGCAACCGGCTCTGCGCCGCCCAGGCCGCGTCTTGGATCTCTTGGGGCAATGCCTCCTGGCGCTTTAACAACCCGCGCTCGAGCCGTGCCGGACTCCGATAGTTCCACGCCGCCTCGATTCATGCCCGCCGCGCGATCCCGTTGCCCATCTTGGTGATGCCGCCCTGCCGCCGTTCGTCGCCGGTGGAATCCTCGCTGGGCACCAGGCCCAGGTAACCCATCAGTTGCCGCGCGGTGGGGAACCGGTGCAGATCGCCCAACTCGGCCGCCAGCGTCATCGCGTTCAAGAGCGCCAGCCCGCGCAGACTCATCAGCGCCCGCACCACCGGCGCGAAGCGCCAGCCTTCCAGCACCCCGGGCAACTGCGCGTCGTAGCGCTCCAGGCGCGCGCCGGCCTCGCTGATCACGTGGACCATCTCCTGGAACACGAATTGTTGAATTGTTGTTCGGCAAAGGGCAGTTTGACAGTGGCCAGGTAATTCAAATGTTTCTGCGTCCAGGCCTTGGTGGCGCTGTAGCGGATGTTGTGGCGCAACAGAAAACTCTTGAGCTGCTGCCGCGCCCGGTGCTGGTGTTTGGCCGTCTGCCAGCGGGCGCGCAACCGATCGCGCACCGCCTCGTCCTGCGGTGCAGGTACGTGGATGGCCGTGAGTTCCCCAGCGCCATGGAGGCGGGCCAGTTGATCGGCGTCGCGGCAGTTGGTCTTCACCCGCTCGCCGGGCTTGCGCGGGATTTTCGAGGGCGGGGTGATAATACAATCGTAGTGGTGGGCGTGCAGGCAGCGGCCGAGCGGATAACCGTGCGGCCCGGCTTCATACACGAACTTGAGGCTCCCGCCCGGATGCGCGGCCTGGAGCTTCTTGGCCAGGCGCAACACGTCGTCGTGTGTGCCGCCGATCAGCCCGTAGCGGCGCACCTCGGTGGAGTCGGAGGGCGCCGGCGACACGGCGATCGAATCGGTATGCACGTCCAAGCCGACGTAGAGGGCCGGACCTGGGCTGGCGCGGACGATCCGCTCGCCCACCGCCTCGGTCGGGGGGGCGGTTCGAGCAATTGCGATTTTTGGGGGCTGGACCGACTGGGGGTCACGGAGTATGTAGGTCTTCATGGTGTTTGCTCCTCGGTCATTCGTTGTTGGCAACGTGAGTCCGACAACTTGTGGCTCGGCGATCCGATTCATCGCGGACCGCAACCCACGCTTACTCCGGAGAGCAGACACCTGTTCGGCTTTCACGTTAAGCCATATTGTCTAGGCTGACAGACAACGTCGTAAGCGGCATATGTGGAAGCATAAAACAAGTGCGGAGATGTCGCCATGAAAGAATCATTGCACGGTAAGAGTCGATCCACACCACGGAAGATCCAACTCCCCGCAGACCTCGAGGACGCTCTGCGTAGGAACGTGAGGGCTCAAGCCATCTTCCAGGGTCTCCCGCCGTCACACCAGCGCGAGTATGTGGAGTGGATTGACGAGGCAAAGAAAGAAGACACCCGTCGGAACCGAATCCAAAAGGCGTTGTCCATGTTACTGGAGAATGGATGAGGATCGCCGGACGATATACGAACTCTCGAAAGACCGCGGTGAACCTCAGGATTCATGGATATCTTGTCTGCACTCTGGCATTGGCCGGCATTGGCTGCGGCCGTGGTCCTGACTCGCGACCTGTTGCCGCACGGGTCGCTTTAGCAAGCAGATTCGACGCTCTCGTGCCGGAACTGCTGGCGCGGCATTCCGTTCCCGGGGCTCAGATTGCCGTGATCGACCAAGGCGCGGTCGCGTGGTGTGGGAGTTATGGCTTCGCAGACCTGTCGCTTTCCCGACCAGTGACGGATCGCACACTATTCAACGTCGGCTCCGTCTCCAAGACGGTCGCAGCCTGGGGAGTTCTTGCACTGGTCGATGCCCGTGCTGACCTCGAGTTGGATTCACCAGTGGAAAGATTCCTGACTCGGTGGCATATCCCGGAATCGGAGTTCGACGCCAATGCCGTTACGGTTCGACGACTGCTCAATCACACGTCCGGGCTGTCGGTCCTGCCGGCGAGCGAATCATTCACCTATCCGTCGTCTCTCGAGGGCATTCTCTCGCAGTCGTATGGAGCCTTCGGGCGCTTCCGCCTGGTTCGCGCGCCCGGAACTCTCTTCGAGTACAACAACGGGAACTATACGCTCCTGGAGCTCCTGATTGAGGAAGTGACCGGCTCGAAGTTTTCGACTTACATGCGACAGGTGGTCTTCGAGCCTCTGGGAATGG
>DATLZF010000579.1:0-2234 GCA_035574135.1 Candidatus Methylomirabilota bacterium | reverse complement strand
TTGCAGGCCCCAGACCGTTTTCCGCCTTCCCCGCCAGGTCCTCCGCACCTCGGTGATGGAATGAAAGGAACCCCGGGTTTCACACGTGAATTCCGACCCTTCGAGGAAGGCCAGAAACGCTGCCACTACCTCATGCAAGATCCGGCGCCGATCCTCTTCCGAGACTTCCCGGGGAAACTCCGGCGCCACGCTGACCACCCGGGCCGGAAAACCCACGGCCAGGCACCGGGGCGGGATCGTCCCCTTCACCAGCGAGTTGGCGCCGATCACCGCGCCGTCGCCGATCCTGACCCCCGGCAGCAGGAAGACCCGCCATGCCAACGAAACACTGTGGCCGATCTCAATGGGCTGAAAATCGACCGGATAGCCCTCGAACGCGCTCAACCAAGAGGTGTGGCCGAAAAGCAGACAATGCCCCCCGATGCCCGTGTCGTCCCCAATCGTGATTGAGCGCGCGGGATTGATGAAACTCATCTGCATGATCTGGCAGTTGCGGCCCACCACCAGACGCGAATCGGGGAATTGGAGCCCACCCACGAACACCTGCTCATTGATGCGCGTACCGTCTCCGATTTCAAGATGCGGCGTGTCCAGCATCGTTGTGCTGCCGATCTGCACGTGCGCCCCGATGCGAATCGACTTGCCCCGGACAAAGCTCAGGAAACCAACATGCGTGTGATCCCCGATCGAGACATCGCGGCCACAGATCACCGTTCCAAACCCCAGGGAGACGCCCCGCCCGATCTGGTAGCCTTTCAAGCGGTAGATGAACTTTTTGAGAGGGGAGGGCAGCCAGCCCATCAGCAGCATCTGCCGAATCGGCAACCGTGGTTTCTCGGTCAGCATGAACGATGAGGAGCGAAGGGTGGACCGTGTCCTCCCCTAACCGACGATCCTTTGGCCCCCATCCACCACCAGTGTGTGCCCCACCACGCCGCTGGCCGCGGGGGAGCAGAGAAACTGCGCCGCCGCCGCCACTTCCTCCGCCGTGGTCAACCGGCCCAGCGGCGACCTGGCGGCCGCCTCCGTCAACCGCCGTTCGCTGTCGGGCAGCACCCGCCACGCGTCCGTCAACACGGTGCCGGCGGACAGGGTGTTGCAGCGCACACCCCGCGGGGCCAGCTCCACCGCAAGGTGACGCACCAACGCCTCCAGTGCCCCTTTTGACGAGCCCACCAGCGAATACTGCGACACCGCCCTTGTCGCCCCCTCGGATGAAATGGCCACCACGCTCGAGTCGCTGGCGAAGTGCGGCAACAAGCGACGCACAAGCTCGAAAAACGCCCGCACATTGAGCGCATAGGTCCAGTCAAAGTGCCGCAGCGTGAGCTGATCAAAGGGACGATGCACCCCCGTGGCGGCACAATGCACCAACGCCGACACCGGTGCGTGACTGGTGATGACCGTTTCGACCAGATGGCCCATGCCCTTTTCGCCGGTCAGGTCCGCCCGGCATGTCCGAATGGGATGCCCGGCCGCCGCCGACTCCCGCTCCAGGCTCTCTGCCGCCGCCTGATCGCGAACGAAGTTGGCCAGAACCCGGGCCCCCGCGGCCGCAAAGCGCCACGAAATGGCCCGGCCGATGCCCCGCGTGCCACCCGTGACCACCACCCGCCGGTCGGCGAGCGAAAAGGGATCATTCATGGATCTCCCGTAACCGATTCGCTTCCAGAAATCGAGCGAGGACCTCGTCGCGGTAGCCGCGCGCAAACCTCGTCGCCTCGACGAACGTGAACAGCAATGCGGCTGAACTGACCTCGCGTCCTCCGACCTCGACGCGACAATCGGCCGTGGCGAACTGCGGACGACTGGTTCGAATCGAGGCCCATATCACCGCCGTGCTCCCCGGCGGCACCCACTCCCGAAAGTTGGCACTCTTGATCTGCGCCAGCATCGCCTTGCCCCGCGGCAGTTCCTCGGCATCGAGACATTTGCCCGCCGCTTGGGCCATCATCTCCGTCAACAACACACCCGGGACCACAGGGAAGCCGGGGAAATGATCGGCAAAGTAGTCCTCGTCCGGCTGGATGCGCTTCACGGCCTTGATCTCGCGGCCGGGCGTCAGCTCCAGGATTTCATCGACGAGAATGAAGCGCATGTCGCGTTCAACTCACCTTCCCGTGCTGGCGGAGCACCGCGATGACATCGCCCACGGACTTCATGGCGCGCATGTCGGCGTCCGACAAGACGAGATTGAACTTCTCGTCCAGCGCCGCCATCAGCTTCAGCACGCC
>DATLZF010000578.1:0-4285 GCA_035574135.1 Candidatus Methylomirabilota bacterium | reverse complement strand
GAGCGGCTCGCCCGGCACGGACTCGCCCCGGTCGGGCGCACCATGGATAAACTTCGATGAGTTCGTAACGCCCGAATGAGCGAGCGGCAGCCAACCCACGCCAGGACGGCTTACGCCGGACTCCTGTTGGCCCTGACCGCGGGGCTGCCCTCCCCCGGCCCGGGTGCGGACTATCGCCCGAGCGGCATAAAACCACCCCCGATGCTGCGCGAGTTTCGCGGCACATGGGTGGCCTCGGTGGGCAATATCGATTGGCCCTCGCGCCGCGATCTGCCAGTGACCGAGCAGAAGGCGGAGTTGCTGGCCATTCTGGACCGGGCGGTGCAGTTGAAGCTCAACGCCGTGATCCTCCAGGTGCGGCCCGCCTGCGACGCACTCTACGCCTCGCGCTTCGAGCCGTGGTCCGAGTACCTCACCGCTCAGATGGGCCGCCCGCCGGTGCCCGCCTACGATCCGCTGGCCTTCGCCGTGACGGAGGCGCACGCGCGCGGACTGGAACTGCACGCGTGGTTCAACCCCTTTCGCGCCCGCCACACCTCGGCCAGCGGACCGATCTCGCCGCTACACATCAGCCGCACGCAGCCGAATCTCGTCCGCGCCTACGGCAGCCTGCTCTGGCTCGATCCGGGCGAACCGGCGGCGCGAGATTACGTCGTGCGAGTGATCCTCGACGTGGTGCGGCGCTACGACATCGATGCGGTGCACATCGACGACTACTTCTATCCCTATCCCGAAAAAACGGCGGCGGGCATGGTGATCCCGTTTCCCGACGGCGCCAGCTATCGGAAATACCGCGCCACCGGTGGACGCCTGGCGCTGGACGACTGGCGGCGTGACAATGTGAACCGGTTCGTCCGCCGCCTCCACGAATCGATCAGGGCCGCCAAACCTCACGTGCGTTTCGGCATCAGCCCGTTCGGTATCTGGCGGCCGAATCACCCGCCCGGCATTCGCGGGCAGGACGCCTATGCCGAACTGTTTGCCGATGCCCGCAAGTGGATGCTCGAAGGCTGGCTCGACTACGTCGCGCCGCAGCTCTACTGGGCCATTGACGCCCGCGAACAGAGCTTCCCGGCGCTGCTGCACTGGTGGGCTGCGCAGAACCCCCTCAAGCGCCACCTCTGGCCCGGCCTGTCCCATCGCCACGCCCCCCTCGAAATCGTCAACCAGGTGCGGCTCACGCGCGCCGACCCGCGCGCCTCGGGTCACATTCATTGGAGTATCAGGCCCCTGCTGACTGACCGGCTAAACGTGGCTGGCGTCCTCGCGCGCGACCTTTACAACGAGCCCGCCCTTGTTCCCGCCTCGACGTGGCTGG
Organism: Candidatus Methylomirabilota bacterium; assembly: GCA_035574135.1. GTDB lineage: Bacteria > Verrucomicrobiota > Verrucomicrobiia > Limisphaerales > DATLZF01 > DATLZF01. The sequence goes on along the minus strand of DATLZF010000578.1, from coordinate 2,967 downwards.
ATCGTTCGCCCCCCGGAATCCCATCGCTCTCGGCCCGTCCCGTGGCCGGACGCATGCAAGTGGAGTGGCGCAGCCGTACCAACGAAACCGTCTGGCTCTGGGCGGTGCAAACCCGCACCCGGGAGACGTGGCGAACTCAGATCTTGCCCGGCTCGCGCGGGGGCATCTACTGGCCAGCCGACCAAGCCCCGGATGTGATCGCCGTGACCGCGGTGGATCGGTGCGGTAACGCGGCGCGCCCCGTCGTGCTCGAGCGCGTGCCGCCGGACGGCACGTCCCACCGCTAACGCCCGTTCCACGAGCCGATTTGCCCCCTCACGCCACCGAACGCCCGGCGGCACACGAGGTGCCCCGGATCGGCGCATTCGTGTTTTGCCCGGAGGCCGCACGCAGCCTGCCTGCCGCGCGCGGAGCCGGAGCACCGATCCTTTCGCGCGCTACTCCACGGTCAACAACCGCTGCCAGAGTTCCTCGTTGCCGATGAACTTCTGCAGCGTGGCGGCACTGTCTTGGGCACCGTGCAGCCCGGATGAATTCAGCGGGAGGTGAAGACGGAAGGTGGTGCCCTTACCCTCCTCGCTGTGCGCATCGATGCGACCACCATGGTGGTGCACAATGAAGTAGCACGCCATGAGGTTCAAACCGTATTCCAAGGGGGTGTCGCTGCGCAGAGCAAAGGGGTCAAAGAGAAGGCGCAACGACTCCTTGGGCAATCCGGGGCCATTGTCGGCAACCGTCACCGACAGCTCGGCGCGTCCGGACTTGGGCTCCGTGGACGTTTCGGCGGCGATGACCACCTCGCTACCGACGGGCAGGCTCACAATCTCATCCTTGATCAGCAGCTCGAACAGGCGGTGGAATTTGGGACGATCAACCCGCAACGAGGGCAGATCGACCGGCACCCGGTTGACCAGCGCAATGCCTTTTTGCTGCAGCGGCTGGGCCAGTTCGGCCGCCACCTGGGCCACGATGCCGTGCAAATTGACCTCATCCCTGAACTCGAAGTGCGGTTGCTCGGAAGCCGCACCGAGGTTGCGCAGCATGCCGGTGATCTTGGCAATCTGCGCCTGCACGCTGCTGTAGTAGTCTTTCCAGAAATCCGGGTTCTGCAGGGCGTCGAGATCAATGTTCTCCTCACGCAGCTTGGCGGGGGCGAGATCCAGGAAGGTTTTGACAGCGACCAGGGAATTGCGGATGTGATGACTGAGGCCGGCAGCCAGCAGCCCCAGGCTCACGACGCGGTCGGCGATCATCATGTTGTGCAGCACGGACATCTTCTCCAGCAGGAGTTGGTCACGTTCGCGGCGGACCATGAACAGCTCCAGTGCGCGTTTGAGCGTGATTTCGAGCTGAGGCGGATCCCACGGCTTGGTGACGTATTTGAAAATCGAGCCGTTGTTGACGGCAGCGATAGCGGCATCCATGTCGGCGAAGGCGGTGGCCAGGATGCGAATGATGCGAGGCCTGAGCTGCCGCGCCTTTTCCAACAGGGCCACCCCCTTCTCCCCGGGCATTCGTTGATCCGTCATCAGCAAGCCGATCTCGTCCTTGTGTTGTTCGAGCAGGCGGTAGCCGTCCTGGGCATTGGCGGCGGTGAGAATGCGGAACTGCCCGCCAAAGGCACGACTGAAGTACTTGAGGGACATCTCCTCGTCATCGACGTAGAGGATGGCGAACTTCTTATAATCGTGGCCTTCCGTCATGGCTGTTTGGATTCGGCCGGCACGGGCGGCTCGGCATACCGGGCAGGGTTGGCCGGAGCCGGAAACTCGAGCGTAAAGCGGGTGTACCGGCCACGCTCGCTTTGCACACGGATCACGCCGCCGAACTGCTGTACAATTCGATACACAATACTCAACCCCAACCCCATTCCTTCCCCCACATCCTTCGTGGTAAAGAAGGGATCGAAGATTTTGTCCAGGTTCTTCGCATCAATCCCCTCGCCATTGTCCTGCACCACAATGACACTTTTCCCCCCCTCCATCCGCCCCTCCAGCCGTATGGCTGGGTTATCGGTGTCGAACGCCTTGCGCTTGAGCGCGTCCACGGAATTCTGAACCAGATTAACCAGTACTTGCACAAGCTTGTTCTTGTTGCCCTCCACCAACTGGTCTGGCGGAACATCCACCGTCACCTCAACCTGGTCCTTCAATTCGTGACTCAGGAATCGCAGCGTCGTTTGCACGATCTCCCGGACCGGGACGGGATCAATCTTTTCGTTCTCGCAGTGGGAGAAAGAGCGGAGATCCATGACGATCCCCCGCACCCGTTCGAGCCCCTCCTCGATGTCTCTGAGAACCTCCTCGTATTCGGTCCGCTCGCCGGGAGCCAGCAAGGCGCCTTTCTGACGGAGCGTGTAAAGGCCGGTGCTGGCGTAATTGAGCGGGTTGTTGATTTCGTGGATGATGCCGGCGCTCATCCGGCCGAGGGAAGCCAGCTTTTCGGCTTGCACCAACTGGGTCTCGGTTTCCTTGAGCCGCTCAATCGTTTCCTCGAGCTGCTGGTTGTTGCGGGCCAACTGCCGCTGGAAGTGCAGCGACTCGACGAGGTTCTTCACCCGGACGTGAAGTTCGGTGGTCGAGAACGGCTTGGGCAGGAAATCGCTGGCTCCGGCCGCCAGGGCGTTGAGCTTGGTTTCCTCATCCGCCCGAGCCGTCAACAGGATGACGGGAATGCTGCGCGTGGGCGTGCGTTCGCGCAGCTCGCGGCAGGCCTGCAAACCATCCTTCTCCGGCATCATCATATCCAGCAGGATGACATCCGGCAGGAACTGGCTCGCCTTGTCGATCGCCTGCTGGCCATCGACCGCCTCGATGATCTGGTAATGCGTCTGGAGCTGAGATCTCAGAAACCGCAGCATGTCCGGTTCGTCGTCGGCAATGAGCACCTTGGGCAGCCGGCTGTCTCGCAGGGTTTCGACCGGACGGACGGAATCGCGGATCGAGGTGATGGCCGGGAACAGCTCCG
>DATLZF010000577.1:0-3297 GCA_035574135.1 Candidatus Methylomirabilota bacterium | reverse complement strand
AACAGAAAAAGGACGGCCCCGAGGCCGTCCTTGTGAGTGATTGGGATGGGGAACGGGAGGGTTACTTGTTCTCCTCGGGGCGGCGGCGGGGCTGGTCGCCACCGGGGCCGCGGTTCTGCTGCATCTTCGCCCACTTCTCCTGCTGCTCGGCGTTGAGGATGGGCTTGATCTTCGCGTTGGTGGCTTCGGCCAGTTCGCGATACTTGGCGAACCGATCCTCGCGCGACAGGCTCTGGTTCTCGCGCAGTTCCTGCATCTTCTTTGTCTGCTCGTCGTACACGGCCTGGATCTGCTTCTTCTGTTCGTCGCTCAGGCCGAGTTCCTTTGCCATCTGCTCGACGCGTTCGGGACCGCCGCCGAAGCCGCGCCCGGCAAACCCGGCCAGAGCCTGCTGGCGCGACTGCTCGTACTTGGCGAACTGCTCCGCCGTGAGGATGGTCTTGAGCTTCGCAGTCGTGGCCTCGCCTATCTCGCGCATCTTGGCCGCGCGGTCCTCGCGGGAGAGGCCCTGGTTCTGGAACAGTTCGCGCATCTTCTCGCCCTGCTCCTGCAGGGCGGCCTGCACCTTGGGCTTCTGATCGTCGCTGAGGCCGAGTTCGTCCATGATGCGCTGGGTGAAAACTCCCAGTCCGCCGGCGCCGCCGGGGCGGCGAGGCTGGTTATCCTGGGCTTGCGCCACGGAGCCGGCGAAAACCAGCCCGCCGAGCGCAAGCGCGGTGAGGGAACGGATGTTCAACTTCTTCATAGCAACTGGTTCTGATGTTTGGCCGCCGCGCGGCTCATGCCCGGCGCGGCTTGGTGTGTCCACGCTGGTGACGGCGCCGACAGCGGGCGGTTACGCCTGCGCCCTGCGCGGACCTCTGTATGCAACCCCGGAAAGCACGCCTGGTTGCGGCCGTGGACCAAACCAAGGTGTGGTTCACCACGCCACCGTCTGCCCCGGCACAGCCACGGGATACCAGCCGTCCTTGTCGGGGACGACGGGCGGGACACTGTTCCAGTCGAGCGGGCCGTCGGGCACGAGCTGGAGCCTGGAGTTGAACGCATCCTCCCACTCCACAACCTTGCCTGAATATGTCGCCATCCGGCCCATGATCGCCGTCATCGTGCTCTTGGCGCCGAACTCGGCCTCGTTGTAAGGCATGTTCTTGCGGATGGCTTCGAGCCACGGGTAGTGCTCGAGCTGATGGCCGTCCTCGCCCTTGTCCAGGCGCAGCCGCCACGCCCTGGGGCCGGTGATCTGGAACAGGCGCCCTTGAATCCCCAGGTCCGCCGCACCCAGCGCGCCTTGCACGTGCTCGCTGACCTGCGAATGCGCCCCGCGCTGGCCCTGCCGGCACTGGCTGAACATCCGCGAGCCGTCCGCGTATTCGTACTCGACGAAGTGATGGTCGAAGATCTGGCCGTGGATTTTTTCGTTCCGCACCTGGCGTCCGCCCATGCCCTGTGCGCGGATGGGAAAGGCATTCTTGATCCAGTTGATGACGTCAATGTTGTGGATGTGCTGCTCGACGTTGTGGTCGCCGGACAGCCACGTGAAGTAATACCAGTTGCGAATCTGGTAGTGCATCTCGGTCTCGCCGGGATTGCGCTCCAGTCCACCCCGCGCGTTGCCCAGCCAGTAGGCCCGCATCGTGTGAATCTCGCCGATGGCGCCGTCCTGCAGACGCTTCACCGTCTCGATGTACGACGGCTGGTGCCGCCGCTGCAAACCGACGGCGACCTTCAATCCCTTCTTCTTCGCCTCCTCGGCCGCCGCCAGCACCCGCCGCACACCCGGCGCGTCCGTGGCCACCGGTTTTTCCATGAACACGTGTTTGCCCTGGCGCACGGCTTCCGCGAAATGCGCCGGACGAAAGCCCGGCGACGTGGCCAGGATCACGGCGTCCGACTCGGCGATGGCCTTCTTGTAACCGTCAAAGCCGGTGAACTGCCGCTCGTACGGCACGTCCACGCGTTCGGGGTGTTGCTTGCGCAAGCTGCTGAGGCTGCCGAGCAGCTTGTCCTCCTGCACGTCGCACATGGCCCAGAGCTTGAGGCCGGCGTCGGCGACCATGGCCTGGTTGGCCGCGCCGGTGCCGCGTCCGCCGCAGCCGACCAGCGCCAGCCTGAGCGTGTCGCCGCCCGCGGCGTGCGCAAATCGTCCGATGGGCAGCGCGCCGACCAGGGCCGCGCCCGTGGACTTGAGAAAGTTGCGGCGGGTGAAAGGGGAGTGCGAGGAGGAGTTCACAAGCTTCATGGCGGATTCGGCGCGTGCATGTTTCCAGTTCGGGGCTGCGAGCAAACCTTAGCGTTTTTGAAAACGGCAGGTCGAGCAGTTTGCTCGCTGGCTTCATCCGGCGCGAAGCGCTTCCCGCTGAAATGCAAAGGCGAATGCCGGCGGCCAGGCGCCGATGCCAGCAATGCGACGGAATCCCCGAAGCTCGAAAGCCGGATCGCCCTGCGCCGCGATGTTCGAACTTCCCGGCTTCCTCAGGCTGCCCCCAATCGCCGCACGTCCACGGCGTCCATGCCCGCGGCGCGGATGGCCTGCAGGCCGAGGTCCGTGTCTTCGTAGGCGCGACAGTGCGCCGGCCGCACGCCGATGCGCCGGGCCGCCTCCAGGAAAATGTCCGGCGCGGGCTTCTGGCGCGCGACGTCCTCGCTCGTCACGATGGCATCGAACATGCGCCGGATGCCGAGGTGTTCGAGCACCTGTATGATGACCTTGCGCGTGCCGCCGGTGGCCACGGCCATCGGGAGGCGGCCATGATGCTCGCGCACGATGCCCATCACGGCATTCACCGGCTCCACCTGCGCGATGAGCGGGAGATAGGCCGACTCTTTCTCGTGTGCCGCCGTGATGGGATCGAGGGCAACGCCCTGCTCCTCGCCGAGCATTTTCAGGATGTCGCGCGAGGGCACTCCGCCAAGGGCGTAAAAACGCTCCTCGGAGAAGTGCAGGTTGTAGCGGCGCAGCACCACCTGCCAGGCCTGCCAGTGCAACGGCATCGTGTCGGCCAGCGTGCCGTCGCAATCGAAGATCAACCCCTTGATTGGCCGCTCAATGTTCATCTCAGTCGCTCGCAAACGCGCTGGGATCACACCTTCACCGCCGCCAGGCGCCGGTGCAGATCGTCGGCCATGAGCGGCTCGATCACTTCGTCCAGCCTGCCGTCCATCACGGCGGACAGGTTGTAGATCGTCAGTTCGATGCGATGATCGGTGACGCGGTTTTGCGGGAAGTTGTAGGTGCGGATTTTCTCGCTGCGCTCGCCGGTGCCGACCTGCTGGCTGCGCTGGGCGTCGTATCTGGCC
>DATLZF010000576.1:0-10436 GCA_035574135.1 Candidatus Methylomirabilota bacterium | reverse complement strand
TGCACGCCGTGAGGATGGCAAGATTTGCGCGCCGCTGCTGCGCCTCCTCCGGAGGAGGCGCAGCAGCTCATCCTTGCGGCGAGTGCTCAACACCTTGAGCTTCACCACAGGGGGGTCACGATCTACCCAGCCTTTCCCACCCGGCACCCGGAAAGCTTTTGACCTGCCTTCCCCCTTCCCGTAGCTTTCGCGCCGCAATTAAATTGCCCGCATGTTAGGACTACTGATCAAAAAGATTATCGGCTCGAAGAACGACCGCGAAGTCAAGCGCCTCCGCCTCAACGTCGTGCCGAAGATCAACGAGATCGAGCAACGACTCCAGTCGCTGCCCGACGAGGCTCTGCGCCAGAAGACCGCCGAGTGGAAGGCCCGCTGTTCGGCCATCCAGGACAACGACGAACTGCGGCGCACGCTGGACGAGATCCTGCCCGAAGCTTTTGCAGTGGTGAAAAATGCCTGCCGTCGGCTGTGCGGCCAGGAGATCCTGGTGCGCGGACACCCGATCAAGTGGGAGATGATTCCCTTTGACGTGCAGTTGATCGGCGGCTGGGCCCTGCACAACGGGCGCATCGCCGAAATGGCCACCGGCGAAGGCAAAACCCTGGTTGCTACCTTGCCCGTCTATCTCAACGCCCTGACCGGTCGGGGCGTGCACGTCGTGACGGTGAACGATTACCTCGCCGCCCGCGACAGCGAGTGGATGGGCGCGGTGTACAAGTTCCTCGGCCTCACCGTCGGCTGCATCCTGCACGATCAGCCCCCCAACGTGCGCCGCGAACAGTACAACTGCGACATCACCTACGGGACCAACGCCGAGTTTGGATTCGATTACCTCCGCGACAACGGCATGGCCACCCGGAAGGAAGACCAGGTCCAGCGCGGCCACTACTTCGCCATTGTGGACGAAGTGGATTCCATCCTCATCGACGAAGCGCGCACGCCGCTCATCATCAGCGGCCCCGCCGTGGTCGCGTCGGACCACACCATCTACGAGCGTTACCGGCCCCAGGTCGAGGCGCTCTTCCACGCCCAGGAAAAGCTCTGCCGCCGCTTCCTCGACGAGGCCGAGCAACTGCTCAAAAAGCTCCATCCCGAGGACGGCTCGAATCCCCAAAACCCCGAAGCCCTCGAACGCGAGATCGGTCTGTTGCTTTATCGCGTGAAGCTGGGCACGCCCCGCTCCGAGGGCTTGATGCGCCTGCTTGAGAATCCTGAGAACCTCAAGCTCATGAACAAGGCGGAGCTGTCGCTGCACGCCGATCAATCCAAGAAACAGCTCTACGCCGAGAAGGAAGAACTCTTTTTTGCCATTGAGGAGAAGAGCCATGAGGCGGACCTGACCGAGAAGGGGCGCAACTTCCTCAGCCCGCAGGATCCGGAGGCCTTCATGCTGCCCGACCTGCCCTCGGCCTACAACGAGATCGATACAAGACCCGACCTCGATCCCCGCGCCCGGGCCGAGGCCAAGGCCAAGCTCCAAGCCACCTTCGAGGCCAAAGCGCAGCAGATCCACACCATCTCGCAACTCCTCAAGGCCTACACGCTCTACCTGCGCGACGTCCATTACGTCGTCCAGGACAACAAGGTCATCATCGTCGATGAAAACACCGGCCGGCTCATGACCGGCCGCCGCTGGAGCGATGGCCTGCACCAGGCCGTCGAGGCGAAGGAGGGCGTGACCATCGAACACGAGACCCAGACCTACGCCACCATCACGATCCAGAACTACTTCCGCCTTTACCACAAGCTGGCCGGCATGACCGGCACCGCCGAAACGGAGGCTCAGGAGTTTCACGACATTTACAAGTTGGGGGTGCTGGTCATCCCGACCAACCGCCCCGTGCAGCGCAAGGACGCCCACGACACGGTTTATAAGACCAAGCGCGAAAAGTACACCGCCGTCATCAACGAGATTAAACAGATTCACGCTCAGGGCCGGCCCATCCTGGTGGGCACGGTGTCGGTGGAAGTGAGCGAACACCTTTCCCGGTTGCTCAAGAAGGAGGGCATTGTCCACTCCGTGCTCAACGCCAAGTATCACCAGCAGGAGGCGGAGATCGTCGCCCGGGCCGGCCAGCGCGGGGCAGTGACCATCGCCACGAACATGGCCGGCCGCGGCACCGACATCAAACTCGGCCCCGGCGTGGCCGAGTTGGGTGGCCTGCACGTCCTCGGCACCGAGCGCCACGAGGCCCGCCGCATCGACCGCCAGTTGCGCGGCCGTTGCGCGCGCCAGGGCGACCCCGGCTCCTCGCACTTCTTCATTTCCCTGGAAGACGATCTCATGCGGCTCTTCGGCTCGGACCGCATCGTGAAGTACATGGAGAAAATGGGGCTCGAAGAGGGCCAGGAACTCGAGCACCCGCTGCTCAACCGCTCCATCGAGCAAGCGCAGAAACGCGTCGAGCAGCACAACTTCCAAATCCGCAAGCGGACGCTCGAATACGACGACGTGATGAACAAGCAGCGCGAAGTCATCTACGGCTTCCGCAACGAGATCATCCATGCCGAGGACGTCCGCGACCGCCTCATGGACATCATGGAGGAGGTGGTGGTGCAGAAGGTCGAGGAGTTTACCTCCCCCACCACCGAGCCTTCCGAATGGAACCTGTCCGGGTTGTCCGAATGGGTGAATCTCAACTTCCCCTTGGGGCTGCCGGAGAAGGAAATCATCGCCGCCGCCGAGGCCGGCCGCGACGCACCGGTGCCCGGCTCCCTCTTCGATGGTCTCAGCCCGGCTCAGTTCTCCGTCTGCCAGTTCATTTCCAAGGCCGTGCGCGACGCTTACGAGCTCAAGGTCAAGTTCGAGAATCCGAACGCCCTCAAGAGCATGGAGCGTTACACCATCCTCGTCGCCATCGACAAACTCTGGCAGGAACACCTCTACGGCATGGACGGCTTGCGCAACGCCATCGGCCTGCGCGCCTACGGCCAGCGCGACCCGCTCCTCGAGTACAAGGCGGATGCTTTCAAGCTGTTCGACACGCTCATGGTCAACATCAAGAGCGAGATCTGCCACAACATCTTCCGCAGCGCCTCGAGTCTGCTGGCCTTCGAGCAGTTCATGCGCAACCTGCCGCGTCAGATGGATCACCAGGCCACCATGTCCGGCGGCGGCCTGGCCTCGGGTCCGACGGCATCTTCCAAGGCCAGCGACGTCGTCAGCGAAGCCGCCGAGGCTGTCGCCAAGGCCCGTCCCATCCGCACGGGTCCCAAGGTCGGCCGCAACGATCCCTGCCCCTGCCAGAGCGGCAAGAAGTACAAGCAGTGCTGCGGCAAGAACGGGTAGGTGATTTGGAACGTCGCTCCCGCAAGCGGTGGAGCCGCTCCAGAGGGTTCCCCCCAGCGCTACGAATCGCCCTCGGGACGGCCCCGCGTTGAATTCCACGGTCACGGCCGGCGAAGGCGGTGGCGCCACCTCGCCTTGCCGCCGTCAGCGTCGCGGCCCGGCTCAGAGCTTCGGCCGGAAAAAGCGTTGATTCGAACTGGCGGGCACGGTGTAGGGGCTGGTCGCGCCCACCACTTCCGACCACGGTCCGGTAACGGCCGGCGCGGATTCGAGCGGCACGCCGCCCGTCCAGCGCACGATGGTGTTGGCGCCCTGCCGACTCACGGTGATGCAGCCGGGGATCTTGTGGCGTGAAGGTCCTCCCATGCGCGCAATCAGTTCGTCGGACAGCCGGTCGCCGCGAATCTGGATGCTGCTCACGAAGCCCGGCGCGATCTCGGCCGTGTCGTCAGCAAAGAGCAGCGCCCAGGGTCCCGTCGGGTCGTTGGCGGGGCGGAGGGACCAACGACCATCCCGACCTTCGCTGAGCACCTGCTGGCCAACCTTCGTTCCGTTGATGAACTTGGCCATGGTCGGAGACGGTCCGGAAAGGTCCACCGCGAAGGCGATGCGCTGCCAGACATCCGCCGCGATGACGCCTTGGAAGCCACCGCTGACGCCGATGCCGTTGTTGGCGCCGATGGCGATATCGCGGTTGTTGGAATTGGCCGGGTCGGTTTGCAACAGGCCCCGGTCAACGTTGTGGGAAGACGACGGGTAGAGCACATCCATGATGAGGGTGTACTTGTTGACGTTGGTGCCGCCGCCGTTGGCCGCCAAGCCATGTCGCATCCGATAACCGCTCATGGGCACGCCGCCGGGCAGGTTGCCGGGAAACGCCATCACGGGGACGGGCGCACCATCCAGGTCGGGCAGGCCGTAAAAGTCCGAGGTCGTTAACCCGGTTTCGATCTCGACGGTGGGTTCGGAATATTCGAGCGGCAGGCCGCAGGTGGCGGACAGGTCGAAATTGACGAAGTCCCACTGGCCGCTGACCAGCGCCTGCGCCGGTGGGATGACGGTCAGACGGGCCGCGCTGCTGTTGGTGATGCCGCCAAGGTAGCCGATGTTGACCGAGTATTGGCCGGCATCCTCCGGCCTGACAGGAAAGATCGGCAGCGAGGCGCTGGTGGCCCCGGGCAGGTCCCTGCCATCACGTTGCCATTGGTAGGTGAACGGCCCGATGCCCAGGATATCGACGGAAAACCGAACGGTATTCCCCACAGCCTCGGTGAACTGCCCCGGCTGCACGGTCGCCACAGGCGGGGACACCTGGGTGATGCTGTAGAGCCCTACGTCATCAAGGCCGAAATACCAACTGGCGGTGCCACTCTGGACAAAGCGCAGCCGGACGCGCGGCTGGTTATCGGCCAGCGGGAGGCGGAAAAACTCCACGCGCTTGGACTCGATCTGATCGTCGTTGACCCGGCCGCTGATGTAGGGAGCCAAATCGGGCGTGATGGGCGCGAGCACACCGGTGTTGTAAGCCAGGCCGAACGCCTGATCGCCCCGGTCTGTGTTCAATGTCGCCACCGCGTCCACCTGGCCGTTGGCGTCCAGGATGATGTCGTCGCGGTCCACCATGTAGAGCACCGGATGCCAGGTGATCCCTTCATCCACGGAATACTCCACACCGCCAAAGCTGTCCTGGTTCTGGGCATAAATGCTGTTAAAGCTCAGGTACACGTTGGTGTGGCCCGTCAGGTCGAAGTCGGGCGACATGAGCACCTGCAACTGGCTGCCGCCGCGATTGTCCGATTCGGCGTAAACGAGGTTGCCGTTCATTAACGCGGGCACCACCGTGCCGTTGGTGGCGACCGTCGTGACGCCAAGCCGGTTTTGCCCGAACACGGCAAAGAGCCGGTTGCTGCTGATCACCGTCCAGTTGAGGTAGGAGTCCGACAACGGATCGTTCAAATCCAGCACGCCGTTGAGGCTGGAGGTGGCGTTGGTGGCCGTCCAGCCGACGGGCAACTCACCTTCGGCAACAGAGTCGAAGGTCTCCAAGACGATCGGCGGAGGCAACAGAACGTTCAGGTAGGCCACCACGGTGAAAGTGGTCTTGTTGGTCTTGGTGACCACCGGAAATCCATTGTCACTGAACACAAGCTCGTAAGAGTGCGATGACAGCGGCGCTTTGAGGGCGGGCGGCGTGTAGGAAACGGTGGTGCCACCGGCACCTGGGGTCGCGGTGTGGCTGACCAGTTGCCCATCCAAATACAGCCGGACCGACGCCGGGTTCAACTGAGTGCCCGCGTCGGTGATGACCGCGCGGAACGCCGCCTGCGGGCCAACGCCGCTGGCCCCGTCCCGCGGGGACATTTCCGACACAAACGGCGTCGTCGGATCGGGGATGTCGCGCACGCCAATGCCCTGGCGTCCGGCGTTGTAAATGCGGACGACCTCGCCGGACACCAAGACGCGGTTCCACATGGCGACCTCGTCGAAGTCGCCGTTGGCTGTGGAACCGTTGCCGTTCTCGTAAGACAACGTGTTATCGGTCCCCAGCGCCATGATATCCACTCCGGGGACGCGGATCGAGCCGCCCGCTCCACCGCTGATGTTCACGCGGCCAATCTCGCCTCCATCCACGTAAAAAACGGCGTCGCCTGTGCGGTCATGCGTCATCACAAAGTGGTGCCACGCACCGTCACCCAGCACGGCGTTCGCGCCCACGGGGTCGAAATCAGCCCGCGATCCGACGCTGGACCGGAAATTCCATTGGAGCTTGTCGCCGCCAGCCCCCAGGGCCACGACCCAACCGGGATTGCCTCCGCTGCCCCAGTTCTTGTTGGCCAGCAGAGCGGGGTCTCCGGAGGCCTGGCCGTTGCGCAGGTTGGCAGAACGCACCCAGAATTGCACCGAGAAGGAGTCCGTGTCGGGCGTCGGGTCAGGCCAATAAATATAGGTTTCCGGCAGGACGGTATCATTGGCCAACTTGACGAAACTGCCAATGATGCCTCCGTTGGCAATGAACTCGGGCGAGCCACCCGGAACGGCCTCTCGGGCGCCCTGAACATCGTTCGCCGAAGCGCCCTCGAAAGGCGCGTAGAAAATCAGGCCGTCACTAATGGCCGCCCGGGCCGAAGCCGCCGCCAAGCCCAAAACAGCGGTTATGACGCGGCAAATGTGGCGCCGACGGCGGAGATGTCCTCGATGCGGCCAAGGGTGAACTTGCACGGGCACGACGGCAGAGGGGCTTGAGTTGTTTGAGGTTTTCATACTGAGATGGTGAATGTCTGATGGGCGTGGTGGGCGATCTGAACGCAAACACAGAATTCCACGTTTCCGAATTCCAAAGGACTGCAGGCTGTGCGTGCCTTGTAGTGGAACCAGGGAAAGGATGTCAAGCGTCCAGAGCGTGCAATCCCGCTCGCAGCCGAACATCCCGATTCGCGAAGGTTGCTCCAGGCCGGTGAGCTATCCCACCAACTCGCGCAGAGGCTGCGCGCCATCGGGAACGAGGAAAGTGGGCCGGCCCGTGAGGTCCGGCACGGTGACCTTGTTCACGTCGATGCCGAGATTGTGGTAGAGCGTGGCGAACACTTCCCCGAAAGTCACCGGCCGTTCACTGGGCTCGCCTCCAAGCCGGTCCGTGGCCCCGATCACTTGTCCCACTTTCATGCCGCCGCCGGCCAGCAGCGCGCAACTGACCCGCGGCCAGTGATCGCGGCCGCCGTCCTTGTTGATGGTGGGCGTCCGCCCGAACTCGCCCCAGATCACCACGCTCACGTCCCGGTCCAAACCGCGTTCATGCAGATCCGTGATCAGCGCGTGGACCGCCTGGTCCAGCAGCGGCAGGTCGGCACGGGCGTTTTTGAAATTGTTCCCGTGATAGTCCCAAAAGCCGTAAGCCACCGTCACCACGCGAGCGCCAGCCTCGACCAAGCGGCGGGCGATGAGAAACTGCTCGTTCAGCATCGGGGCCGCGTCGCCATGCACCTTCGGGTCGCCTTTGCCGTAACGCTCGCGCAGCGCGGGGGCCTCCCGCGAGACGTCCAACGCCTCCAGAAGCCGGCTCGAGGTCAGCACCCCGAACGCCTGCTGCCGGAACCCGTCGATGCCTTCCATCAAACCCGAATTGTCCACATCGCGCCGGTAGCGATCGAAGCTGTCCAGCAACGCCCGCCGGTCCGCCAGCCTCTCGACAGTGATCCCGTTGAGCACCATGTCCGCCCTGCCCTCGCCTTCGGGTCGGAAGGAATTGTGTGCCACGCCGACAAACCCGGCGTTGGCCGCGTTGTAAGGTCGATGCTGCATCCGCGGCTCCAGACCGACGAAAGCCGGCACCGCCCCGTGCGCCGAGCCAAGCACCTTGGACACGACAGCGCCGAAACTCGGCCAGCCGCCCGGCGGCTGGTTCTGCTTGCGCCGACCAGTCATGCACATGAAGTCGCTATGGTCATCCACCGCGTCGGCCATGGACCGGATCACGGCCAGCTTGTCGCAGACGGTGGCGATCTTGGGAAGATGTTCACAAATCTGAAGGCCGGGCAGCTTGGTCGGGATCGGCCGGAACTCCCCGCGAATCTCCGCCGGCGCGTCCAGCTTCAGGTCAAAAGTATCCTGATGCGGTGGCCCGCCCGGCAGGTAGATCATGATCACCGCCTTGTGCGACTTGCCGCAGCCGGCGACGCTTTCAGCAGCCAGCAGTTGCGGCAGCGAAAGTCCCCCCAGTCCCAGTGCGCCGATCTTGATGAAATTGCGGCGCGTTACTCCATCGCAGAACCTCCGCCCCCGCGGCGCACCGGCGTAAACAGTAAGCATGGCAGTCGCTTTGACGGCCGGAATTCAGCCCCGATTCAGCCTCTGTCGGCCACCTTCAGCACCTCTGGCAGGACCGCAGGGCCGACCCGCGGGTCCGCGCCCTCGAGACGTCCCCTGTCGCGATCCCTGCTGCCCGAAAAACCGTGTCGGATCGGGGGTGCCGTGCCCTGCGCTGAAGGTTCCATCCTTGAGAGCGCCAACTGGTGAGCCCGCTCCGCCCGTCGCGTCACGCGGATCCATGCGTTCGTCCAGCTCAGCCCCAAACCGCTTCACGAATCGGCGGTGAGGCCGTTAAACAAGGCGCAAAACAACGCTTGCCAACGCCGGCTGGGGTGGCTTAGCCTCGCCGCTCATTTTTATGGATGCCGCCGGGCGCGGGTGCCCGGGTGCCAGAGAGGCCTCCAGGCCGGAGTCGGCGCCATCCAACAGAGCATTGCTTTATGGCAGTCAAAATTCGCATGAAACGCGTGGGGGCGAAGAACCAGCCCGTGTTCCGGGTCGTGGTCGCGGACAGCCGCAGCCCGCGCGACGGCAAGTGCATCGAGGAAATCGGCACCTACCAACCCCTGAAGAAGGGGGACAACTTCACGGTAAACGCCGAGCGCGTCCAGTACTGGTTGAGCAAGGGTGCCCAACCGAGCGATACCGTGGCCAGCTTCCTGCGCAAGTTGGCCCGAACGGCGACCACGACCGCAGCCTGACCAGCCGCGCCCCGCTATGCAGGGCTTTTCGAATTCGTCGTCCGGGGCATCGTGGACCGCCCGGACGAAGTGACCGTCACCCCGGTCGAACGCGGGGGCATGACGGTGTATGAGTTGCGCCTCAACCCGGAGGATGTTGGCCGGGTGATCGGGCGGCAAGGGATGACGATCAATGCGATCCGTTCCCTGCTCCAAGCGGGCAGCTCCCGAAAAGGATTGCGCTGCGGCTTGGAAATCGTCGAGGACCCACCGCCCAAATGAGGCGGCAAAACGCGCCCGCAGAGACCGCCGGTGGCGAGGCAACACCCCGGTCGGCCGGGCGGCCAGGCAACGGTGAAGATCGACGTGCTCACGCTCTTTCCGGAGATGTTCGCCGGTCCGTTGGACGTGAGCATCGTGCAGCGCGCCCGGACCGCCGGGCTGCTGGAGTTGCGGGTGCACAACCTGCGCGAGTGGACTCATGACCGCCACAAAACGGTCGATGACAAACCGTTTGGCGGCGGCGCCGGCATGGTGCTCAAGCCGGAACCAATCTTTGAAGCGTGTGACCAGTTGGCCAACGAACGCACCTGGGTGGTACTGACGACGCCCGCCGGGCGCCCGTTCCAGCAGTCGATCGCCCGCGAATTGGCCGCGAAAGAGCATCTGCTCCTGATCTGCGGCAGCTACGAGGGCGTGGACGAGCGAGTGATGGACGCCTTGGTGGACGATGAGATCTCCATCGGCGATTACGTGCTGACGAACGGCGGGCTGGCCGCCATGGTCATCATCGACGCCGTCACGCGGCTGCTGCCGGGTGCGCTGGGCGATGAAACCAGCGCGGCGGATGAATCCTTCAGCCAGGGGCTGCTGGAATACCCGCAATACACGCGGCCGGCCGAGTACCGGGGCCTGAAGGTGCCCGAAGTGCTCCTCTCCGGCCATCATGCGGAGATCGCCCGCTGGCGCCAGGAACAGGCCCGCGCCCGCACCGCGCGCCGCCGGCCAGACCTGTGGCAGGCCAAGGCGCTCTGCGGCCGCAACGCGGCCGAGACGGCCCGGCCAAATGAATGATTTATGAACCAAGCACTGTTGGACAAAATCGAATCGGAGCAGTATCGCAAGGAGCCGCTGAAATTTAACATCGGCGACACGGTGCGCGTGCACACCAAGGTCGTCGAGGGTGACAAGGAGCGGATCCAGATCTTCTCGGGCGTGGTCATCGGCCGTCGCG
The DNA here is from genome assembly GCA_035574135.1 of Candidatus Methylomirabilota bacterium. Classification (GTDB taxonomy): domain Bacteria; phylum Verrucomicrobiota; class Verrucomicrobiia; order Limisphaerales; family DATLZF01; genus DATLZF01. The sequence goes on along the minus strand of DATLZF010000576.1, from coordinate 427 downwards.
GGCACGGCTTGAACGAGACCTTCACCGTGCGGCGCATCAGCTACGGCGAGGGCGTCGAGCGCATCTTCCCCATCCATTCCCCGCGGGTGGAGAAGGTGGAAGTCGAGCGCGAGGGCAACGTGCGCCGCGCCAAGCTCACCTATCTGCGCAAGCGCGTCGGCAAGGGCGCCACGCTGGTGAAAGAGAAAGAGGCTGCCACGCCGGCCGCGGCTGCCGCGAAATAGTACCTTCCTCCACCGTTTCCATCGTCTTCCGACCGGGCGCGGATCCATCTCCGCGCCCTTTTTCTTTGGGTCTTCACAGATGCCCCCACGCACGTCATGGGCTGTCGCCACGGCGCGCAGCAGCCTTCCGGCTTCCCGGCGATACGGGTCCCCCGGGCCGTGCACGGCCACCACTTGGCCACGCTGTCGGGCATCGCACGCAG
>DATLZF010000575.1:0-5081 GCA_035574135.1 Candidatus Methylomirabilota bacterium | reverse complement strand
GTGACCGGCGCCGCCGATGCCGTCCGGACCGCGCTCGTCCAGGTGCCGGGCGTGGTGCGAACGCTGGTGCGACAGGCAGACGGCAAGCTGGTGGTGGGAGGCGATTTCCATTACGCGGGCTGCGAAGTCCGCCGGCATCTGGCGCGGGCCAATGCGGACGGCACCTTGGACACTTCCTGGCAACCGAACGCGGACAACGAGGTGCTGGCGTTGGCCACCATCGGCCCGGATCTCTACGTGGGAGGGCGGTTCACGCAGATCGGCGGCATGACGCGCCACGGCTTGGCCCGGTTCCGTGCCGCCGGCCCCGATGTGCCGGATGCGCAGTGGAACCCGGCCGGACCGCTGTCCGAAGTGTACGCCATCGCTCTCGATCCCGCGACGAACGTGCTCGTCGGAGGCCGATTCATCGAGATGGGCGGCGCCATGCGGACGAACCTGGCCAAGCTGGCTTCCACCAACGAGGGCACCGCCGACGCCACCTGGGCGCCGAACGCCCACCGCGGGACGTTGCTGCCCCAAATCGGCGTGGTGCGCGTGATCGTGCCACGGGGCACGGACGTTTTCATCGGCGGCGACTTCCGCCGGGTGTCGGGCACGGCGCGGACCAATCTGGCCAAGCTCGACCTTGCCACCGGCGCGGCGGATCCGCTCTGGGTGCCCAATCCCAGCGAGGTTTCGACCATCTCCGCCCTCGCGGTGAGCGGATCGAACGTGTTCGTCGGCGGCCGCTTTACGGGCGTGGACTCCATCAGCGGCAAGAGCCTGGCCAAGATGAGCGCCGATGGCCCGGCCGTGATCGATCGCACATGGAACCCGATGCCCTATTTCGGCGGCCGCTTCGCCTTTGCTGAAGCGCTGGCCCTCAGCGGCACGAATCTCTACGTGGCCGGCCGTTTCCTCACCATCGGCGGCCAGCTCCGCAACGGGCTCGCCCGCATCAGCACCGAGGGGACCGGCCTGGCGGATCCCCGCTGGGACCCGCAGCCGCGCTTTGCCAGGGACAACTCCGCCGATCCGGGCGATCCGTTTTTGTGCGCGCTGGTTCTGCATCAGGGCAACGTGTTCGCGGGCGGCGAGTTCACCGCGATGGGACACGCCACGCGGTTCGGCCTGGCGCTCATCGCGGAACTGGACGCCCCGGTGATGGTCAAGACCGGGCCGGCCGCCTTCACCGTTCTGCGCGGTCCCTCGGATGGAGATGAGGTGCGCCATTTTCAAATCACCACGATCGAGGGCGCCACCTTGTATCAAAGTGACGGCCGCACCGAAGTGCGGGTGCGGGATTACATCACAATCGAACAGGGCGCCGCCGGCCTGGTCGTGGCCACCAACGACCCCTATGCGCGGATCAGCGCGGTGTCGGCAGTGGGAACGCGCCCTGAGGACACGGGCGTGCTGGAGGGCTCGCTCGAATTCGGTGGCGTGCAAACCCCGGTGTTCCGCATCGGCGCCCCCAGCTACTTCGTGAACGAGGACGGCTTTTCCGCGCTGATGACGGTTGAAAAGCGCGGCCTGGGACCGGGAGCCGTGCAGTACGTGGTGGAACCCGGCACGGCGGAGCCTCACGACCTCGACTGCGGCATCGGTGACTACGTGGCGCTGCCCGGCGACACGCTGAACTTCACCGCCAGCGAAACGGTCAAGACTTTCGTTGTCTTCATCGTGGACGACGACAAGACCGAGGGAGACGAGACCTTCACCTTTCGTCTGACTCGGGCGCTGGGCAACGGGCAGCTCGCCGGCCCGTCTTTCGCCCCGGTCACGATCGTGGACAACGAAAAAACCGGGCCGCTCGGATCATTCACCCAGCACGAACGACCGGCTCCGGCCTCCACCGCCAGCGGGGCGTTGCGCGTGCACCTGCAATCGCCCGGCGATGCCGGCCAGTGGCGCCTGGAGGGGGAGACGGCCTGGCGGGACAGCGACGACACCGTCCGCGGGCTGTCCACCGGCACCTATGTCGTCGAATTCAAACCCCTGCCCAACCTCACGGAGCCGCCTGCCCAGGCCGTGTTCGTCGAGTCGCCGCAGACGGCGAACTTGCTGGCACAATATGAGGCGCGCGGCGGGCCGGGCACGGCCGGGTTGAAAGTCGTCATCCAGCCGGACGCCATCGCCCGGCATCCGGAGGAAATCCACCGCGGACAGTGGCGGCTGGAGGGCGAATCCCTCTGGCGTGACAGCGACCAGACCTACACGCTGCCCGTCGGCAACTACGTCATCGAGTTCAAGCCCGTGCCGGGCTTCGTTGCACCAGCGTCGCGAATCGCCGTGGTGGTGCCGGAGCTCCAGGTCATCGCCGGCAGTTATCTCGCCGCGCCACCCGTGCTCGGCCAGCAACCCGCCGTGTTGCCCCTGGAGACGGTGACCAACACCGAGCCCTACCTCTACAATGGGCAGGTGCGTACCGAGTTCGGGGTCGGCAGCGGCGTCGTGGTGAAACCGCGGGTAGTGCTGACAGCCGCCCACATCGTATTCGACGACCGGACCCTGAGCAGCGCGGCGGAAATGAAGTGGCACTTCCAGAGGCGCGCTGGCGAGTTCGAGCCGGCGCCCCAACTGGCTCGAGGGGCTTTCCTGCTGGCCGGCTACGCGACCCAACGCACCAACGACCTGGCCGATGGCGTCCCTCCCGGCGAATCGACCCCCGCCTCGCAGGCCCACGACGTGGCGGCGCTCTATTTCCTCGAGCGCGACGGCGACCCCAATCTCCCCGGCCGTGGCGGCTTTGGCGGCTTCCTCAGTTCCGACGCCGACCCGCACGAATGGCTGATCAGCGACCGCCTCAAATTCCTGGCCGGCTATCCCGTCCAGCGTGTGAACCCCGGGGAGGCCGGACGCCTGCACGCCACCAGTCCAACCAACGCCCTTTTCACGCGCCTCTACGGCCAGGTCCACCGCACGGAAGACTTTGTCAGTTTCCCGGGGGCCAGCGGGGGACCGGTGTACGTGCAGGCCGACGATGGCACGTATTACCCGGCCGCGATCTATCTGGGTGGCTCGGCGATTTCGCTCGTCCGCGCCATCGACTGCTACGTGGTGGACCTGATCAACCGGGCGGAACTGCTGGCCAACGGCGCCGGCAACCACGGGGGTTTCGGTGTGACCCGCTACGTCGCGGCCGGCTCCGCCGGCATCAGTGTCGGCTTGATTCAAGTCCTCCTGGGACCGACCTCGGAAGAACAAATGCAAGGCGGATGGCGGGTGGTCAACCCGGCCAATCCCAATGCTCCCTGGATCACCGATACCAATCTTTTCAAACCGGCCATCGGGTCGCCCGCGATCCAGCCGATCGAGTTCCGTCCCCTCCCCGGACGCGCCACACCGGCGCCGCGCGACGTTCAGTTCGTCGCGGGCCAGATCAACGTGATCACCGTCAGCTACCGGCCGTTCCTGCTGGAACTCCAGCCGCCGGCGGCGGCCGGTCACCTGAGCTTCCTCGTCCACGCCGCCACCGGACGCGTGTATGTCATCGAAGAATCCGCAGACCTCGAGCACTGGAGCCCCGTGGGCCGTCTCACCAACACCTCCGGCACCACGCCGTTGAGCCTTCCCATCGACCCGAGCGTGGCCCATCGTTTCTTCCGCGGCCTCGAGCCGTGACAGTGCGGGCGGTGCCGGCCCGGCCTGCGCGCCGGGGGCGCGCGTCGATCCAACGAGCCGCAGCCGGGCATTGCCGAAATCGCGGAGCCGCTGGTAACGTCCCACCCCATGAACCGATCTCTGCTCCCCGTCCTCGGCATGCTGCTGGTCATCACCGCAGCCCGCGCGGAGGCGGAATGGCCGCAATTCCGCGGGCCCCGTGGCGACGGCCACGCCGACGCCATCGACCTGCCGTTGTCGTGGGATGAAACCAATCACGTCGTGTGGAAGACGCCGATCCACGGACGCGCCTGGTCCTCGCCGGTGATTCGGGGAACGCAGATTTGGGTGACCACGGCCACCGAAGACGGACGGCAGTTGTTCGCCGTGTGTCTGGATCGAGACACGGGCAAGGTGACGCGCGACCTGAAACTTTTCGACGTCGAGAACCCTCAGTTCGCCCACAAGTTCAACACCTACGCCTCGCCCACGCCCGTCATCGACGGCGACCGGCTCTACGTCACCTTTGGCTCGCCGGGCACCGCCTGCCTCGACATGCGCAGCGGCCGGGTGCTCTGGGAACGGCGCGACTTCGTGTGCAACCACTATCGCGGCGCCGGCTCGTCGCCCATCGTACATGGGGATCTGCTCATCCTGCACTTCGACGGCAGCGACCGGCAATACGTGGCCGCCCTGGACAAGGCCACGGGCCGGACACGCTGGCAGGTGAACCGGTCCATCGACTTCAAGGACCTCGGCCCCGACGGCCAGCCGCAGGCCGAAGGCGACTTCCGCAAGGCCTTCGCCACGCCGCACGTGGCCACGTTCGACGGGCGTGAGGTGTTGATCAGCATGGGCGCCAAGGCCACCTACGGTTACGATCCGGCCACGGGACGGGAGCTGTGGCGCGTGGAGGAACGCACCTGCCACTCCGCCAGCACACGGCCGGTGGTGGGACACGGATTGATCTTTGTGCCCACGGGCTTTTCCAAGGGCCAGTTGCTCGCCATCGCGCCCGGCCAGGCCGGCGAAGTGCTCGACGCCAACGGCCCGGAAGGATCTCCCCCCGGCACGCAACTCCGCCTGGCGTGGAAATCCAAACGCAATGTTCCCTCCAAGCCCTCGCTGCTGCTGGTTGGCGATCTCTTGTTCATGGTGGACGACGGCGGCATCGCCAGTTGCCTGGAGGCCAGGACGGGCGCCGAAGTCTGGCGCGAGCGCATCGGGGGCAACTACTCCGCCGCCCCCTTGTACGCTGCCGGCCGCATTTATTTTTTCAGCGAAGAGGGCAAGACGACCGTCATCGCCGCCGGGCGCCAATTTCGGAAGCTGGCGGAAAACCAGTTGGGCGACGGGTTCATGGCGTCGCCCGCGGTCGCCGGCCGCGCCCTGTTCCTCCGCAGCCGGACGCATCTCTACCGCATCGAGGGATGAGCCGACCTTCCCGGGGAGCCCGCTGCCACCCGCCCGCATGAACTGCCCATTGATCTCGGCCG
>DATLZF010000574.1:0-2194 GCA_035574135.1 Candidatus Methylomirabilota bacterium | reverse complement strand
CATCGTCGTCTTGCTCTGCTTCTGACGTGGCAATTTTGGTGACATACGGCTGTCACTCTCTCTTCTCGCGCAGGGCCGCGCCGCGTCTAATAGGTAGGACAGAGCGCCTTGTGCGCGCAGTCAACACTGGCCGGGTGTTGCCCGGTCAGCGTTCGCTTCGAACCCTCGCACTGGCCGGCCATAACAGTGCGGGGGTTTCTTTCTTTATGGCCGCCCTTGGAGGTAGCACCATGTTTGTGCCAACGAAAGCCCTCCTGCAGGACAAGCTGAACGTGCTCAAGGTGGACCAGGCCGTCACACCGACGACCAGCAAGCTGTTCGGGGCCAAGATCGGCCTGTTCACCAACGCGGTCGTCCCCAGCAAGGACACCGTGCTCGCCGACCTTACGGAGGCCAACTACACCGGCTATGCGCAGTCGGCGGCTGTGCAGTGGTCGAACGTGTTCGACGACCTGTCGCAAAAGCCCTCGATCCGCTCGCAGTCGGTCCTGTTCAAGCCAACCGGCAACGCGCAGCTCAACACCATTCGCGGGGCCTTCCTGGTCGCAGCCGACGGCGTCACGCTGCTGGGTGTTGAGCTGTTCAACAATCCCATCGTCCAGGGCGACGCGGACGACGGGTTCACCTACGCTTGCACCTACTCTGAGGATCCCAACGGCAACCACGGCCTGGGTCTCGTGGCGTAGCGTGTGTTGTCTCGTGTCGTCTCCTGTTCTCCTATGAAACCCGAACTATTAGAGGTGAATCATGGCTACCTTTCGGACTGTGCTGATTTTCCGCGCGAATGGCGTGCGCTTCTCTGAGGCGTACGCGCTCGACGGGATTGACAACCTCGCCAACGCTCGGCTGCAAGCGTTGCCGATGATCAAGCAACGCCTCAAGCTCTGTGGTCTGGGCACTGAGCTGTTAGGCGTCCGTATCTCGCCGATCCCGGCCACCCGGCAGATTGAATTGATCCTGCCCAACGAAAACGAGTGGCAGAACCCTGCCAAGCCCTCCGCCTCCACGAACGGCGCCGAGGTCGAGCGCCCGACGTCGGTGGTGCTGGTAGACCTGTTTGCGGCGGACGGCCGTAGGGCCAAGCACTACATGGGTGGGATGCCAGACCACATCCACAGCGAGACCGCCGCGGATGGCCTGCGGCTCGACCGCGGCGGAGATTGGAAAAATCAGTTCGACATCTGGGCGGCGATGGTGACCCAGCAGCCCGGGCAGGCCGGCGGTGCCAACTGGGGCTTCATGGGCGAGACGCCGCCCAACGCCCAGAACAGCCGCGCCATCGTCGGCGGCTCAATTGATCCGGCCACGGGCGAGCTGCGGGTGCATGTGGCGGGCAACCAAGAGGCGCTGTTCCCGCGTGGCGTCAAGGTCATGGTGGTCGGCAACCGGCGGGAGGTGGCCGCCTTCAAGGGGCCGAACGGCAAGCACGTCGTCAAGGCCAGCTCCTACCTCGAAGAGGAGGACGTGACGCAGATCACACTGCAGGGGCTGCGTGACGTGGACCCGGCCCGTTGGTTGGTGGGCAGTTATGGCATCCTCAAGCTGCGCGGTCAGCAGTTTTTCAAGATCGCCAAGGTCAAGATCAACCGCGCTGGCCGGAGGGACCGCAAGGAAGAGGGTTTTTCCTCGGTACGTGGGCGTGGGCCGACCCGCAAAGTGGTTGTTTAGTCCATCCCAACGGCTGGGCGGTGGACTTCATCTCCCGGCCGTACATGGAGCTGTTTCGGCCATGCGCCAAATCGGAGTACGCGCTCTGGCGCATCTGGTACCCCGCGGCTCCGGACGCACCGAAGATCCCTTTCCAACACATTTGGGGGAGCGACCTCTGGCGCGAATACGGCGGCGGGCCACCGGACGGCTCGCCGGGGCCGGTGCCCGGCTCGCAGCAGCTCGTGCCGCCGGGAGAGCCGCCGCCGGTTGGCGCCTTCCCCATCGGTCCCCGGGAGTGGTGGGAGAACGGCGTTTGCCCGGAGGAGTGGTGCGGGAAGAATCCAGGCGCTCTTCGCTTCCGGATCCACGCTCGCACCGAGGCTGGCTACACGCCTCGCTTCGCGCTCCCGCTGGCGGTCGGCATCCAGGCGCAGACGGCCGGCGAGCATGTGTCGCTCTTCGGCACGCCGCTGGCGGTCGGCATCCAGGCGCAGACGGCCGGCGAGCATGTGTCGCTCTTCGGCACGCCGCTGGCGGTCGGCAT
>DATLZF010000573.1:0-3015 GCA_035574135.1 Candidatus Methylomirabilota bacterium | reverse complement strand
GTCGGCCGGATCGGCACCAGGACTCACTTGCACTCCCACCGCCATGCCCAGCGCGGTGGCCAGAAAAGGATGCAAATGGGATCGCATAACTGCTCGCTCACGGAGATTTCGCCGGGGGAAAACGGCCCACGCGTGGTGGAGATCGGGGCGGGTCGCAGATCCGCCCGGCAGCCGGGCGGCGCGAGGGACGGAATACAGCCAGGTCACCGAATGCATGAAACAAAAAGGCGCAGTCGGCGGACCCACGCCAGCACTAAATCGCCCGAATCCGCAGGTTGCGAGGCGATGTTCCCGTCGTGCGGGCCGGTTGCAAGCCGGCGTGACGTTGACGGCGTGGACGCGCTTACTTTGCCGGCGAAGCCGGCGGCGGCGGCGTGTGGCCGAGGAGCTTGTTGGCCCAGGCGATGAAATGTTTCATGTTCGAGCGGTCCTCGTGTCCCCCGTCGTGCTGGCGCCAGGCGAGTTCGCCGTCGAGCAGACCCACGTTCACCGCCGGCTTCTGCGCGGTCCGGTAATCCTCGGTCACGCCCAGATCGCGGGCGCCGAGCAGGCGATAGGCCGGTCCCGCGGCGACGGCGGCCATGAAACTGCCCTGTTGGTCCAGCCAGAGGGCGTCGCCCTTCTCGGGGATGCCGTAGCTGATGAAGACGGGCCGCGGCGCGCAGAGGGCGATGAGTTGGTGCGCATCAACGGGGAGATCGCCGGCGTTTTTACTGCCAAAGGTGGCTTCGGCCGCGCCGTATTTGAGGAAGTTACCGGCCATCCAATGATAGCCGCCTGCGCCGGTGAGGTTTTCCACCGCCTCACCGAAGTTGCGGCGGTGCAGCTTGGCGCCGCCCTCGCCGGACGAACCGACCAGCGCTACCGCGAAGCGCGGCTCAAAAGCCATGGTGATCAGCGCCGCCTTGCCAAAGCGCGATACGCCCTCGATGCCGACTTTTTTTGCGTCCACCGTCGGATCGGTTTCCAGGTAATCCAGCGCCCGCGCCGCGCCCCAGGCCCACGCGCGGAGCGCGCCCCAATCGTCCGGTTTGCGCGGCTGGCCCTGGTTGCACAGACCGATGATGCCCTTGGTAAGCCCCGCGCCGCTGTCGGCCTGGATGCTGGCGGGATTGATCGTCGCGTAGCCCCAGCCGGCGGTGATCAACTGCTCGGTCGAAGGGGGATCGGTGAAGGTGAGGCTGCCGAAGCCGCGAAAGCGGTTGGTGGGTTCGGGCTCGCCCGGGCGCCGGGGCATGCCGCCTCCGCCGAAAAAGCCGCCGAACATCATGAGCACCGGCACCGGTGCGCGGGCATCTCTGGGCGTGACCAGGGTCATTTGAATGTTCACCTCGATGCTCGGGCAGGCTGAATTGTTCACCTTGCCGACAAGTTGCCGGGCGTTGACCGGAATGCCTGCCACGACGCGATCGGTGGCCTGGTTGGTGATCGTCCACGTGACCTCGGGAACGTTTTTCGGCACGCGGCCGATCACCTCGCGTTCGAAGTCCTCGATGATCTCGGGCCGGCGTTCGCGCCACCACATTGCGGCGTTGGTGACCGCCCGGCCATCCCTGGTGACCAGCAACTCGGGCAGGTGGGGGAAGGGGTTGGCCTTGGCCGGGTCGTAGTTGGCGGCGTTGGTGGCGTTCGGCTGGCCGCTGGGACCTGGCCGGAGCCGTTTGATGCCGAGTTGCTCCTTCATGTTCTGGTGGTCCTGCTGGGTGGTCCAGTTCAGCGGCTCGGGCTTGGCCGGGGCGGTCTCCTGCGCGGGGAGGCGACCGGCCGGCAGAGCCAGCGCCAAGCCAAACAGCAGGGAGCCAACAGGCCGGAAGACCAGGCAATGGGAAGCTTTCATGGTGCGATGGGAATGACCAGCGAGGCCAGGAACGGGTTACGCCCCACCGGCGTGGTGCCGGGGCGAGAATTGCCGGTTGCATCCGGCGCAGGTCGGGGTTGAACATCGCGTCCATGTCCCGCTCGTTTCTCCATGTCTCCGTGCTGGGGTTGGCAATGGCCGCGGCCGACGGTGCCCGGGCGCAGCCGGCACCGGCCCCGGCGGGAATCTCCGGACGCGCCGATCAGCCCTCGCCCCGGCAAGATCAGAACTCGCAAATCGCCCACACCGAGCTTTTGGCAAAGGCCCGCACGGGCAGGATCGACCTGTATTTCATCGGCGACTCGATCACCCGCCGTTGGGGCACGAGCGATCCCCAGTACAAGGATTTCCTCGCCCATTGGACCACGAACTTCTTTGGCTGGAACGCCGGCAACTTCGGCTGGGGTGGCGACACCATCCAGAACATCCTCTGGCGGCTTCACCACGGCGAATTGGACGGCGTCCACCCCAAGGTTATCGTTTTGATGGCCAGCGCCAACAACGTCGGGGCCACGGCGCCGCCGCCCGGGACAGAAGATGCGAAAGCGGAGGACATCGTCCGCGGTCTCCGGGCCACCATCGACCTGATGCGGCAAAAGGCTCCCGGCGCCACCATCCTCCTCATGGGCATCACGCCCCGCAATGACCGCGGCAGTATGGCCGTCATGCCTCTGATCAACCGGATCAACGACCGGCTCGCCGGCCTGGCCGACGGCAGCACAATCCGGTTTCTCAACCTCAACGACAAGCTGGCAGACAAGGACGGAAGGCTGTTCGAGGGCATGACGGTGGACGGCCTCCACCTGTCCCTCCGGGGCTACCAGGTCTGGGCCGATGCTCTGCGGCCCGTGCTGTTGGAACTGCTGGGGCCGCCCGCGAAGAGGGATCACGCCCCACCTCCCACGGGGGATCCCAGCCTTCGTAAACCGGCCGCCCCGGGGCAATGACACCCCGGGCTCCGTCTGGGCACAGGCTGGCGGCGAGGCCGGGCACGCCCGGTGGCACGGGAGCGGCGGTTGAGGGCGGCCGGCCGGTCGCATCGGGACTGGCGAGAAAGACGTCCCGATCGCCAGGAGCGCCGGCGGGCGAACGGAAGCTCCCGCAACGTCGCATCGGGATATTTTCAGATGACGCCGTCGGGAGGGCTTGAGAATAAT
>DATLZF010000572.1:0-2651 GCA_035574135.1 Candidatus Methylomirabilota bacterium | reverse complement strand
GGCCGATCCCAGGGGCGATTCAGGCAAGCAGCGCCGGCGCTTGCGCAATGGGCCCTGGCGCGGCCGGGCGTCTACGCCCTCCCGGCCAGCCTCCCGTTGCTGCGACTGGGCGAGACGATCTACCGGGCGCCGACCCCGCCGGCCGAGATGAGCGCGTTTACCGCGGGGGTCCTGGGAGTCACGTCGCGGCTGGTCGACGCCGAATCGGAGATCCGGCGGCGGAACGCCGAGCGGTTGCTGCGCCGGGTCGAGCAACGGGCGGCGATCGCCGTCATTCAGGGGGCGCCGGGTGGGGTCCCGGGTTACCTAAGGCTGCCCCTTCGTGGACCTGGCACCCGCGATCCGGTCTTGGAGATGCAGGGCCGGCGCCTAGGAGTGATGCCGGGATATCCACGGCCGCTGGCGCGGCTCGCCGGGTTCGCGGAGCGAGTGGGCAACGCAGGAGGGCGGTTTCCTGGGGCGGAGCTGCTTGCGTCGCGGTTGGTGACGGTGCCTGCCCATGGGAAGCTGCGGCGCCGCGACCTCAGGCGCCTGGAGGCGTGGTTGGAGATTGCGACAAAGCAGTAGGCTGAATGCCCGTTATATCGGTGAGACGAACTCCGCCATCTGGCGGAGTTTTTCCGTGCCTGACGCGCCGATACGCGACTCGTGCGCTTGCCAACCGTCGGGTCATACGTCACATCGTTCTGTCTAAAGTTATTGCAAATTAGTGTTACCTTAATCAAGGAGTATGTCTGGAAGATGTTTATTAGTAAACACTTAATTGGTTGGCTGTATTCCATTGCATTGCTAACTGTCCAATAACTATCTAGTGTGGTCGTTCGCGCTCGTCGTCGGGTTATGGCTGCCGGCGATGGGACTGGTATGGGCTCGTTGATTTGGAGTGGCGCCGGATGACGTTCATCTTCAAGCTCTGCCGCCGGCTGGCGGCTTCGCACCGAACCCGGATGCTGGTTGGGCTGGCCCTGGCCAGTGGCTGCGCTTCCGAGGACCGTCCTGCCCTTACCGATCCCGTTTCCGCCGACACCGCAGTTCTCTCGGTTACCGTCCTTCCAGATTCGATTCAGCTCCTCACAACCGATTCCGTCCGACTCGTGGCTTTCGGCCGCTCGAACTCGAGTGACAGCGTTCCGGTCGCTCTTGACTGGACTTCGAGCGGTGGTGTGGTGAGCCGGGATGGTGTGTTCCGGTCCGCCGTGCCCGGGGTCTACCGTATCGTCGGCCGGGCGCGCAACGCGAGCGGGGCGTCCGACACCGTTCGGGCCGTGGTGCTCGAGCCGACGGCCCCTCCGCCGCCGGGGGTGACCGTCACCGGGATCCGGGTATCACCCGATAGCGTCTCCCTCGCCGCCGGGCAGAGTGCGACCTTTTCGGCCGTGTCGCTCATGAGCGACGGCACCACCTGGCCGGCCAGCGTGACGTGGTCGGCCAGTGGCGGGACGATCAGTTCGGCTGGGGTGTACAGCGCCGGTGCCGCGGTAGGCGCCTTCCGGGTGATCGCGAGCGACGCGGCCGGCCGACGCGACAGCGCGGTGGTCGTCGTGACCGCGGCACCGCCGTCATCCAGCGGCGCCTATCCCAACCAGCCGGCGGGGTTCCGGCGGATCGCCGAGCACGCCTTCGGCTCCCGCTCGCTCGGCGCCACGGCGCTGGCGGGCCAGTGGAGCGACCCGACGAGCGGCGCCTACACGGCCCAGACGGCCCCCGGCGCGCCCCTCAGTCCTTCCGGCGTCCTGCAGGTGAAGTGGCCCGCCGGGCTTCCGGCCGGGGTGTCGCCGGGCAAGTTCACCGCCTGGGACCGGCTGGATCTGCGGCAGGCGACGCGGTACCACGAGCTCTACATCTCGATGCGGGTGCGGGTGCTGGGGACCGACTTCGAGAACCAGTCGGTGGGGACCAAGCTGTGGTACGTGGGCTACGGCAACACCCGGCACACCAACGACGGCTTCATCTACCTGCAGGGGGTGGGGCGGCAGGCCAAGCTGCCGGCGATGCGGATCCTGGCCCAGATGAGCTCGCAGGACGTGGGGAGCTCGACCCCCTATCCGCAGAACGTCACCAGCGCGCCGCTCTTTACCGTGGGCAGCTGGCACCACGTGGAGGTCTACCTGAAGACCGGCACCGTGGGGCGGCGCGACGGGGTGGTGCGGATCTGGGTCGACGGGGTGAAGGTGACCGACTACACCACGGTGCAGTTCCTCGATCCGGTCAACAACTATACCGAGGGCTTCTTCCACTTCCAGTGGACCCCGGTCTGGGGCGGCAACAACGGCGACCGCCGCACCCGCGACGACTTCATGCAGCTCGACCACCTCTACATCGCCGGGAAATAAGGGCAATGAGGGTGGATCGCTTCCCGGCCGGCCGCACGGAGGCGAGGTGGGGGTTCGGCGGCATGTTCCCGCGGATACTCCTGTGGTGCGGTGTCGCGGCGCTGGCTCACGGGTGCGACTGCGGCACGGAGGTCACCGACGCCGGCCCCATCCCGCCGCCGTCGTCCGAGCCCGCCCTGACCGGCCTGCGCGTCAGACCTGAATCGGTGGCGCTCGATCCGGGCGCTCGGGCGCAGTTCTCCGTCGTCGGCACCCTCGCCAACGGCGAGAGTGCCGCGGTCGCCGCGGCTTGGGACGCGGGCGGGGGCACGGTGAACT
>DATLZF010000571.1:0-5463 GCA_035574135.1 Candidatus Methylomirabilota bacterium | reverse complement strand
CCGGCCGATCTCTACAAGCTCACCGTCGCCGAGGTGGCGCAACTGGAGCGCATGGGGGAAAAGTCCGCCAGCAACTTTGTCGCGGCAGTGCAAGCGAGCAAGACGCGCGATCTGTGGCGGGTGCTGTTCGGACTGGGCATTCCGCACGTCGGCGCCGGAGTGGCCAAGACCCTGGGCCGCAGCTTTGCCTCGCTGGACGACATTTTCGCCGCCAGCGTGGATCAGTTAACAGCCGTGGAAGACGTAGGGGAAGTGATCGCGCAAAGCCTTCATCAGTGGCACGGCGATCCGCGCCACCGCGATCTCATTGAACGACTGCGACGGGCCGGCGTGAACTTCCAATCCTCCCTTCACCGGCCCGGCGCCGCCATCGGGCCGTTTGCGGGCAAGACGTTCGTCCTGACCGGCACCCTGCCCTCCCTGACGCGCGAGGAGGCAACGGCGAGGATCGAGGCGCTGGGCGGCCGCGTCAGCGGCAGCGTAAGCAAGAAGACGGATTACGTGCTGGCTGGCGCCGAAGCCGGCTCGAAGCTGGAGAAGGCGCAGAAGCTCGGCGTGAAGATCATCGACGAAGCCGAATTCCTCCGCCTCGGCGGCTCAAGCGGCTGAGGAAGGCGGCGCCGGAACCGGGCCCCTCGTTGCCCCGGGCAAGGGCAGGCGCAGCAACGCCTGCGGCCCGCTCCCACTCCCGCGGCGGCAATTCATCGTCCCCGCGGATCAATCGATGAATACCACCTCGTTGGCCAGGAGCAGGACCTGCGCATACTTCTCCCACGGCGAGAGCCGGCGCGGCTTTTCCTTCTGCGGGCCGGCAAAGTCCGCCCTGGCATTCCACTCGGCCGGAGCCTCATCCTTGGCCCGGCCCGCTTCTGAAACATAGCGGATCACCGGCGCCCACAGAAATGAATCGAAACCGATGTCCCCGCGGTCGTCGGTGACAAAATCCAGAACGTCCCCACGCCGGACCTCGACCCGGTCGAGGCGCGTGGGAGTTTTGCCGTGGTGGGCTGTCCAGGTGCCAAGCAGCCCATGTCGGCTGGAGACGACGCGGGCCCGCACGCCGTTGCCCTCCTTGCTGGGGTGTTCGAGTTCCGCCGCGATGCGGACCACCCCATCGCGCGGCGCCCGCCACCGGCGGATGGCAGCCAGATCCGGTCGGTTGCCGGGGTGCCCGCCCTCGGCGTTGAGGAGGACCCAGTCGAGCTTCGGATCGGGCAACTTGGGTCCGCCCTGCCAGGCGTAGTTGTTGAAATGCGGCAGGGGCGTGAATCGCGCCACGCGCTGACCTGCATCGTCCACGGCCCCATAACCGTATTCCCAGCGGGGTGCCGCGGGGTCCTCGCCGGCAGCCTGCGCCTGGCTCTCGACAAACCGCAGAGCCGCCTGCACCTCATCCGGCTCGGGCGGGCGCTGGAACACCAACCGGTAAAGAGCGCGCACCCTGTCCTCACCCTTGGCGAAACGTTTGATTTCGGGCCGTTCGAGCATGGCGCGGGCTTGCTCGACGATGAAGGGGCTGTTCATGAGGAAAAGCGCCTGCTGCGGCACGGTGGTGTTATAGCGCTGCGGGCTGGTGGAGTCGGGACTGGCAAAATCAAAGGTGCGGAAAAGCCCCGGCAGGTTCTGCCGCTCAACGAAGCCGTAAACCGTGCGGCGCGGAACCGAGGGTTCGCCAGTAATGTCCACGGCCCGACCGCCCGCCGTCAGATCCAGCCGCCCGGAGAGCGCCAGCATGGTGTCACGCATGGCTTCCAGGTCGAGACGACGACGGTTCTGGCGCCAGAGCGATTCGTTGGCGGGATCGATCCGGGACGCCCTGGGATCATCGTCGCTGGCCTGCTGGTAGGCACTCGAAAGCATGATCAGGCGGTGCAGCTTCTTGACCGACCAGCCGTCGTCCATGAACCGGGCGGCGAGATAGTCGAGCAGCTCGGGATGGGTGGGCGGATCGGAGCGCAAACCGAAGTCGCTCGGAGTGCGCACCAACGGGGCTGCGAAGTGATACATCCACACGCGGTTGACGAACACGCGCGCGGTGAGGGGATTGTCGCGACTGGCGATGGCCCGGGCCATTTCGAGACGACCGCTGCCTTCGGTGAACGGTTTGCGCTGGGGGCCGGCCACGACTTCAAGAAACTGACGCGGCACCTCGTCGCCGGGCATGGCGGGATTGCCGCGCTTGAAGACGCGGGGCTGGACCGGCTTGTCATTGTCAAACAACGCCATGGCCCGCGGCGGCGCACCGGGGTGGGTTGCATCGAGTTCGTCGATCTTGCGCTGCAAGGCGCGGAGTTTCTGCTGCACGGGGGTGTCGAAGGCACCGCGCAGGCTTTCGGACGGCACGCGGAACAGGCCGGGGTCGTAAAGAAACGCGCGGAGGGCTTCCTTGTCCGTGTCCGGCAAAGCCGGCGGTGCATTGGTGGCGGCCACCAGGTCGAGCCATTCCTTGTTCACCGCAGCGAAGAGTTCGTTGTAGCGGGCGGCGACCTGCTGGAGGTTTGTGGGTGCGAACTCCGCGGGAAAGTGACGGGCGAGCACCGCGTTGGTCAGGCGGGGCGCCAGCGCCGCCGAAGCGGTCGAGGCCGCAGAGGCGAAATTCGTGTCCGACAGCGCGGCAAAGGCGAACCACGGCGCGAGCAGCGGCTCCGTCCGAAGCTTGTCGTAGCGGTCGTTGAGCCGGTTGGCGAAAGGCGTGCGCAGCTTTTGTTCGCGCGCCAGGGTGTCCAGATTACCGTTGGTGGCGCGGGCGGCGTGCACCACGAAAAGGTAGTCGCCCACCTGGGCCCGGACCTTGGCCAGCAGTTTGTCGGTTTCGTCGGCGAGATATTTTTCCCGTTCCTCGGTGCGTTTCTTCCGCTCGGCCAGATAATCGGAATACTCCTTCGGCATGGACTTTTCTCCCAGCAATGGTTTCTCCGCCGGTTCGTGCGAACTGGCAAAGACGCCGTAGAGCGAATAGTAGTCGCGCGTCGGGATGGGATCGAACTTGTGATCGTGACACCGGGCGCAACTGATCGTCAGCCCCATGGTGCCGCGGAAGACGACGTCCAGCCGGTCGTCGATGATGTCCTCCTGCTTGTTGAGGAACCGGCGCCCGAGCGTCAGGAACCCCAGCGCGGCCAGCGGGCGCTTGTCTTCCCCCAGGGCCAGTCGGTCCGCCGCGATCTGCTGCACGAGGAACTGGTCGTAGGGCAGGTCCTCGTTGAAGGCGCGGATGACCCAGTCGCGATAGGTGTAGGAATAGGGATAGCGTCGTTCCTCCTCGAAGACGTAGCCCTTGGTGTCGGCGTAGCGGGCGATGTCCAGCCAGTAGCGGCCCCAGCGTTCGCCGTAGTGCGGCGAGGCCAGCAACCGCTCCACCAGCCGCTCGAAGGCATCCGGCGCGGGGTCTTTCGCAAACGCCTCGACCTCCTCCGGCGTCGGGGGCAGGCCGATGAGGTCGTAGGTGGCACGGCGGATGAGTGTGCGTCGGTCAGCCCGGGGCGAAAGCGACAACCCCTTCTCCTCGAGCCGCGCGAGGATGAAGTGGTCCACCGGGGTCCGGACCTTATTCTTGTGCTTCACCGCGGGCAGCGCTGGCATCTTGACCGGCCGAAAGGCCCAATGGGTCTGGCTTTTTTCGGCGATGACGGTCTTCGAATCGGCCGCGGTGGCCACGCGGGGATCGGGCGCGCCCATTTTGACCCAGGCCACGAGGTCATCGATCTGCTCCGCGGGCAGTTTTTTGCCCTTGGGCGGCATCTGAAGGTTCTCATCCACATAGCGCACGGCCTTGATCAGAAGGCTCCGCTCCGGATCCCCCGGCACCAGGGCGGGGCCGCTGTCGCCACCTTTCAGCAACCCATCTTTCGAGTCGAGATAGAGCCCGCCCTTGACGCCCTTCTCCGATTCGTGGCTGTGGCACTTGTAGCAGTTCTCGATCAGGACGGGACGGACTCGACGCTCAAAGAAGTCCAAGCCGGTGTCGGCGGCGGGCAAAGTCGTGGCCAGAAGGCAGCCCCCCGCCAGCGCCCCGGCGGCCCGGCCCACGGTACGGATCAAGCAATGCGGTAAAAACATCGCAGGAAGAGACGATTCCGGCGAAGCCCGGCTTCAAGGGGAGTTTGGCCCTGGGCCCAGCCCCTCGTTGCAATTCCCGGCCGGGTCGCTACCGTCGCCGCATGGAAAAATCGGACCGGCCGGACAGGCCTCCTGTGGATGCGGAATTGCGGCGGCGGGTGCAGGAATTGATCGCCTACAAGGGCGGAGGCCACAACCCTGACCTCGTCACGGACATCATCGAGAACGCGCTCAAACTGCTGGTCGATGTCGAGGCGCGCGGCGACGTGCGGGTCATCCAGACCGCCGTGCGCGAACTGCGCTATGCGTTCAAGCTCTTCGCGCCCCACGCCGGCGTGCGCAAGGTGACCATGTTCGGCTCCGCCCGAACACAACCGAACAAGCCCGAATACGTCCAAGCCGTCGATTTCGCCCGGCGCATCGCGGCGGCGGGGTGGATGGTGATCACCGGCGCCGGCCCTGGCATCATGCAGGCCGGGCACGAGGGCGCGGGACCCGAGCGCAGCTTCGGCGCAAACATCCGCCTGCCCTGGGAGCAATCCGCCAATCCGATCATCCAGAAGGACGAGAAGCTGATCACGTTCAAATACTTCTTCACCCGCAAGCTGACCTTCGTGCGGCACTCGGATGCCATTGTTCTCTTTCCGGGTGGCTTCGGCACGCTCGACGAGGGCTACGAGGCACTGACCCTGATGCAGACGGGCAAGAGCCGGATGATGCCGCTGGTCTTGATCGACCGGCCTGGCGGCGCCTACTGGAAGACCTGGGACAAACACGTGCGCGAGCACATCCTGCGCAACGGCCTCATCTCACCCGACGATCTCAACCTCTACGAAGTCACGGACGACGTGGAACACGCGGTCAAGGTCGTCACCCGCTTCTACCGCAATTATCACTCGATGCGCTTCGTGCGAGACCTGCTCGTCATCCGCCTCAAACACCCACCTACGTCCAGCGCCATTGAGGCTCTGAATCAGGACTTCGCCGACATCATCACCGATGTGCCGGTGCACCCCATCGAGCCGACGCCCGAGGAGCGCGAGGACAACGCCTTCCTCGACCTTCCGCGCATCGCCTTCGGCTTCAACCGTCGCGACTACGGCCGCTTGCGCCACTTGATCGACACACTGAACAGCTTTTGAGTCCGGGTTGACGGCTGCGTCCCGGTGAAGCGGCCCAGCGGCCCGAGCGACCGCGCCGGCCCTGGTCCACCGCCCGCACCGCCCTAAGCAGACTGGCCGATCGGCCTTCCCGCGCCCGAGCAGATCGCCTCCGGGGTCAACAGCCGCATTGCCCAGCCGCGAGTCCCGAACTAGGATTCCACCCGCTGCCGCGTGAAAAGAGTCTCCATCATGCTGTTTGCGAGCCCGGCCGGACTCCTGCCACGGGCGGATGACACGGCGG
>DATLZF010000570.1:0-2269 GCA_035574135.1 Candidatus Methylomirabilota bacterium | reverse complement strand
TCTTTGGATTCATGGAATGCCTCTTTTTTCTGCCCGCGTCACGCCGTCCTGCCCATGATGCCCTGGGGCCGGACGATGAGGAAAATGATGATGCCGATGAAGATCAGCAGATACGTGAGCGAACCGGGGAACACTTCGTAGCCGATGGCCTCCGCGAACCCCAGCGCAAATGCCCCGAGAATCGCGCCCGCGGTGACGCCGGCGCCGCCGATCATCACCATGAGGAAGGCCTTGATCGAGACCGCAGTGCCCATACCCGCGTTGACGGCAAAGACCGTCACCAGCAGGCCGCCCGCCGCGCCTGCCAGCGCCGCGCCCAACCCGAAGCCCAGCATGGAGATGCGGTTGACGTTGACACCCTGCAGGTAAGTGACTTCCTTGTCCTGGGCAATCGCCCGCATCGCCCGGCCGGGCCGCGTGTATTGCACGAACAGCAGCAGCGCCACGATCAGCAGCACCGCGAGCCCCATCACCAGGAGCCGGCTCATGGGCAGGAAGGCATCGCCGATTTCCAGCACACCCTCCGCTATCGCCGGCACGCCGCGCTGCTTCTCGCCGAAGGCCACCAGCGCCAGGTTTTCCAGCAGCAGCGCGGTGCCCATCGCCAGCAGCATGGAGTTTTCCTCCCGCTTGGCGATGCGCAGCACGCGGCGGAAGAGGAAAACCTCGAACACGATCCCCACCGCGCCCACTGCGACGATCGCCGCTGCCAGCGCGAGGAAGTAGTGCACGCCGAAGACCACGTTGAGGTAGTACACGACGAACCCGCCCAGCATGTACATCTGCCCGTGGGCAAAGTTGACCACCCGCATGATGCTGAAAATCAGGGTCAGGCCCAGGGCGATCAGGGCGTAGATGGTCCCGAGGACCAGACCGTTGAGCAACATTTGAAGCATGATTGGGCCCCTTTGGGGTGTTGCGAGAGAGCGGTGAATCTCAGATTGGCGGTGAGCGAGGCATTAAGGCGACCCGAACCCCCCCATCGGGGGAGAGGGGCGACGGTTGCCGGTTTGCCGGTATCACCCTCTCCCCTGCCCTCTCCCATCGAGGGAGAGGGAGTTCGTAGACACAGGGAGCCCGCGCCTTCAGTCCGCCACCGAGCCGACGAACAGCGTCTGGAAGCTGCCGTTGCGGTATTCCGTCACCACCACCGGCACGCCGATCTGGCGCGGCTGGCCGAAGTACTTCCTGCCGACGTATTTCAGCGTGGCCTTTTCCTTCAGGAAGGGGTTGGGAATCGCCAGTTCGGGGATCGTCTTCTTGAACTCGTTCACGTCGTTGACCGCCTTCGGGTTCTTCTGGAGGGTGGCCAGGATCATCTCCAGGGCGTACACCTTGGTGCCCGCCTCGTCGTTCCATTCGCCCGCGAGCTTGGTGTAGCGCTTGATGAACTCGTCCATGTACGCGCTGCGGATTTCGGGGGCGCTCGCGCCGCCTACGGAGACGAAGCCGTTCGCCTTGTCGCCCGCGACCTCGCGCAGGATCTTGGCGTCCTGTGCGGTTTCGGTGCTGATCTGGCCCTTGAATCCCAGTTCGCGGGCCGACTTGATCAGCAGCGGCGCATCCGCCGGCGCCACGCCCGAGAGCACGATCAGGTCCGGCTTGCCCTTCACCACCTTGGACATCACCGGGAAGAAGTCCGTGGTGCCCGGCTCGTAGGTATCGTTGGAAGAGATCACCTGGAGGCCCGCCTCCTTCGCCGCCTTCAAGCCCTCGTCGCGCTGGTTGAGCGGGTCGGCCTCGTTGCGGGTCACGAAGCTCACCGTCTTCACGCCCCTCTTTTCCTTCATGTATTGATAGATCAGGGGGCCCGCCTGGTAGGACGCCACCATGCCGAGGATCGAGTTGCCGGCCGGCGGCGTGTACAGGCTCTTGGAGAAGGCGTACGGGAAATTGATCGCGCCGGCAGACTCGACCACGGGTTTGATGCTGGCGGCCGAGGTGTCCACGTTGGGGCCGATGATGTACTTGATGCCTTCCTGGCGGGTGAGGCGCTCGGCGCCGGAGACCGCCAGCTTGGGGTCGGCCTTCTCGTCGATGCTCACGATCTGGATCTTGTACGTGTCGTTGCCGATTTTCACCCCGCCCTTCTCGTTGTACATCTGGGCAGTGGTCTCGGCCGAATACTTGTTGACTAGGAGCCTGTCGGACTTGATTTCGCGTATGCGCGAGCCTCGCTTTGGGATGCAGTGCAAGGCGCAAGCCGCGCAGTTGTGCCGCCCACAATAAGCGGCTTGCAACGCGGCAATGCGCCCAAAGCGAGGCTCGC
>DATLZF010000569.1:0-4663 GCA_035574135.1 Candidatus Methylomirabilota bacterium | reverse complement strand
CCGCCGATGGTGCGAAGGAGCTTGAAGTCGTTCGAGAATCGGTGGACGAGCTGGCTGCCGTAGCCGTCCACGACATACACATCGCCGTTGGGCGCCACGGCCACGTCGGTGGGATTGGTGAAATCGAACTTCACCGAGGTGGCGGACTCGCGGGCCACATTGCCGATGGTGAAGAGCACCTTGCCCTTCAGATCGGTCTTGTAGATGCGGGCGCCAATCTTCGTCCCGTCCTTCTCCTTGGCCACGTTTTCGGTCCAGTAGAGGTATTCCCGGCCCTTCTCGCGGCTCCAGTAGAGGCCATGCGCCGTGGCCTGCACCTGTTCCACCGAATAACCGACCTTGTCCCCGAAGTCCTTGCTCCACGTCTCCACCAGCCTGCCCTTGCGGTCGAAGATGGCCACGCACGGGTTGGTTGAACGGGAGGTGACGTAAACGCGGCCCTGGCTGTCCACGGCAATGCCGCAGCCGTAGCCGTACTTCATCCCGGCTGGCAATTCGCCCCAGCCCTCGACCAGTTCGTAGGTCCAGTAGCCTTCGCCGATGCGCACCGGCGGCTTGTTCTCCGCGCCGCGCACGGTCCCCGGCAGCGCCGCGGTGGCCGCGGCCGTGCCGGCGGCCTTGAGAAAGTCGCGGCGGTTGAGACGATGAGGAAAAAGGTATTCCGAGGCATTCATAGTCGTGCTCTTCAAACGGGAGACTCGGCCGGTGTCTAGGCCAACCGATGGGAGGCTGTCGAGAACGAAATTCGGCGGCTCGCCTCAAAACACGTCCCAACCGCGCCGCCAGAACAAATCATTGACCCCTCGCTCCGTTTGGATAGTGTCGCTCCTCGCAACTCAGCCATAAATCGAACAAACGAAATACTGTTTATGGAAACCAAGCCTAGCAAATCGTCCACCGGCAGCGAGAATCGCCGGGATTTCATCAAGAAGACCGCCACCGCCGCCGCGGCGGTCGCCACGACCAACCTGTTTCGCACGCCTGTTTACGGACAAAGCACCGCCCCCTCCACCGGCCGCGTGATCGGCGCCAATGACCGCATCGCGGTCGCCGTGATCGGTGTCGGCTACGGAATCGGCATGAACCACCACATGGGCATCCAGGAAAAGGCCGCCGCCAACAACGTGGTGGTGGCCGCCGGGTGCGACCTGGCCCTGCATCGGCGCCAATGGATGGCTGGCGGGTTGGAGCTCTACGGTCGCAAGGTCAAGGAACCCCTGAAGGAGTCGGACATCTACACGGATTACCGCAAGCTGCTCGAACGAAAAGATATCGATGCCGTCGTTGTCGCCACGCACGACACCTGGCACGCCAAGGTCTCGATTGATGCCATGGAGGCGGGCAAGCACGTCTATTGCGAGAAACCCATGACGCGCTACCTGGATGAAGCCTTCCGCATCCACGACACCGTCAAGCGCACGGGTCGGGTCTTCACGGTCGGTTCCCAGGGATGTTCCGCCGACGGCTGGCACAAGGCGGCCGAGATGATCAAGGCCGGCAAGATTGGCCAGCTCGTCTGGGGACAGGGCTACTACTGCCGCAACAACCCGAAAGGCGAGTGGAACTACGCCATCGACGCCCAGTCCACCGCCCAAAACATCGACTGGGAGACGTGGCTCGGTCCGGTGAAGAAGCGCATTCCCTTCAACGCCGATCATTTCCACCGCTGGCGGAAGTATTATCCGTACTGCTCCGGCCTGCTCGGCGACCTCGTGCCGCATCGACTTCACCCGCTCATGCTGGCCTCGGGCAATCCGGAGTTCCCCGTGCGCGTGACCAGCATCGGCAGCAAGAACGTGCACACGGACCGCAACACCCCCGGGACCCCCGAGCGCGACGTGCCCGAGCACGTCCAGTTGCTCGCCCAGTTCCCCAGCGGCTACATGATTACCGTCACCTGTTCCACGGTGAACTCCCGCAGCCCCGGGTTCGTCATCTACGGCCACAAGGCCACCCTCAACATCGGCGACCAGGGCAACGTCATCGAACTCGTCCCCGAGCGTCCGTTCACCGAAGAGATCGAGGGCGAGAAACTCAGCGGCCTGCAGCATGAGGACATCCGCGTGCACGAGAAGAACTGGTTCGACTGCATCCGCAACGGCAAGCAGCCCAACGCCGGCATCGACCTTGCCATCAAGGTGCAAACCGTCATCTCGCTGGCCGAGATGTCCGAGCGCATGAACATCACCTGCGTCTTTGACGAAAAGACGCGCAAGGTCACCGACGGGTCGGGCAAGGAGGTCAAGCCTCTGACCTACGGCTCCGTCGAGCTTTCCTGAACATCGCTTCCTTCGACGAAAGGCTTCGGTGGAACCATCCGCCGAAGCCTTTTCGGCTTTTCTCGCCCCCGTTGCTTCGCCGTCGGACTTCCCGGCTGGATCCTGCGCTGCGGCCCAGATCACGAAAGCGACCCCGTCGCGCGGAAGGCCGGGACGGGAATCCGCAGGCGAACGAACCGCGGCCGGGCCCTCCCAACAGAGCCTTCGGGACCTCGCGGACCTCCCGCACGCGGCTAAAAGCCGTCGCCGACGCCCCGAAGGGCGCCACTGCTCTCGAGGTAGGCCCGCAACGGCGGACGTTCCTCGGGGTCCAGCTTGCCGTTGGTGTCCTTGTCGAAGAGGGTCATCATCATCTCGACCCGCTCGCGCTGGCGTGGGTCTTCTTGCGCTCGATCGATGAACAGGTCGATGGCGTGCTGACGCTTGGCCTGCCGCAGCTCCTCGAGTTCTTCGTCGCGCGCGGGCATGACGCTCAACGTCATGGCGGCCATTTCGTCCGTGGACATCGGGCCCCATTTCACACGCTTCGGCGGGCTGGTGGGGTTGCGCGGGTTCTCCGCCGAGTTGTCGTAGGTGATGATGGCATCCAGGCGCGTGCCTTTGGGCAGGGGGATGCGGTGCTTGAAGGCACAGTCCTCCTGCCAGTTGAAATCCCAGTCGGGAATCTTGAGGAGAGTCCTGACCTTGCCATCGGGCAACGTGGCCGTGAGCAGGAAGGTCTTGCCGAGATAGTGCGCGTGCGGCGAAACGGCGAACGCTTCGAGGTCGATCGGCGTGGTGAAGGAGTCGCGCACGGTGTAGTTGGTGGCGCCGGCGGGGATGTCGATGCCGCTCAACCGGCCGAACAACGGCGGGAGTTGAAGGGTGGTGAACTTGCGGGTCGGCGGCTTGGACGCGAAGTAGAGGCCCACGGTCGAGGTCTCGTATTCCACCTTGCCACTCGGATGGAAATGAGTCTGGAGCACCAGGTCACTGTTCGTGGGAAAATGCCAGGCCAGTTCCTCGGGCAGCAGCAGGGGCTCGCCGCCCACCGCCCAACCGCCAAGGGATTGAAACTGGCGGTTGGAGCGGTTCATACCGTTGTAGCCCTGCTTGGGATCCCGCGCATCGAATTTACGTGCGTCGCCGGACGTGTCGAGAAAGTAAAGCGCGTGATGCACCACGCTGCGAGCGCCGGGCCGAAACTCGACGGCCCGCACCCACTTCTCCTCGGTGAGATTCAGCGGGAAAACGAAGTTCCAGTAGATGTCCCGCCCCTCCGCCGCCACTTCGAACGGTTCGGGCATCTTCACGACCAGATCCGGCTGGCCGAGCTGCCAGCCCTCCGGGAACTTGGGCGGAGCCGGCGTTTTGGAGGGGTCGCCCTCCTTTGCGCCCTGCCGGTGCCAAGCCCCGAGCAGGGCGATTTGCTCCTCGGTCAGGCGTCGTTCGTTGCTGTACTCGACGTGGCCGGATTCGGCGTGCCAGGGCGGCATGTACCGCTTCGCCGTCACTTCCGCGATTTGGCGGGAACGCTTGCGCGCGTCCTCATAGGTCAAGAGCGCGAACGGCGCCGCCTCACCCGGCCGGTGACAACGAGCGCAGTTCTCGAACAGGACCGGCGCCACATGTTCGCTGTAGGTCACCTGCTCTGGCAGCGGCTTGAGGTTGCCCGCAGCCGCCTCGGACGCACAAACGGCGGCGAGGGCCAGCGCCGGCAAGAGGATGCAGTTGGGAGGCGGAGTCATTGCATTCATCGCGCATCAGGTTTCCGTTCAGATTGGGGCGGATCGACATCCGGGATATAACAACCGACCGCCCGGGTAAGTCGAGCCGGGAGTGGTTGGCCGTCCAGAATCGCATCCAAGGCGAGGCGCAAATCCCGACGCGTCGGTTCCACCCGGCGCTTGCCGAAGTCGGCCACACGATCGTCGATGCGTCCCCGATACAACACCTGGCCCGCCGGCGACAAAACGGCCGCCTCCGGGGACACCCGCGCCCCGGCAGCCCGCACCAGTTGATGTTCCGGATCGAGGAGCACGCCGGTCTTGTAGCCGAAATCGCGAGCGTGCTGGCGGGCCTTCTCCACCGGAAGGTCGCTCTCCACGTAAACCACGTAGCCACGAACCCCTTTGTCAGCATAGGACGCGATGATGCGACTGATTTCAGGAGCGTAGCTGTTGGCCACCGGACACTCATGCATCACGAAGAAGAGCACGGTGAGCTTCTGCCCCTGGTCAGCCAGCGGCCTGACCAGGGCCCCGGAAAGGTCTCGCACCGCAATGGCGCCGGGCTTGGCGGGCGCCCCCAAGGCAAGATCGGCCCCCGAGAGGAGGTTGGCCCAGCCCAGCACCAAGCCGGCCCCGAGCGTTGCCACGTGGAGTCGCTCCCGCAGCCGGCCCACA
>DATLZF010000568.1:0-3137 GCA_035574135.1 Candidatus Methylomirabilota bacterium | reverse complement strand
CAAACCCGCCTCGATGGGCGTGGTTTGTTCGTCAAGCTCGTGGCCGTAAAGCGGGTAACACACCTCGGTCCGGAGCGTGTCCCGGGCGCCCAGTCCGCAGGGTTGAAGGCAGTGTGCGTGCCCGATGGCCAGCAGACGGTCCCAGATGGACTCGACCTCGCCGGCGTCGGCGATGATTTCAAAGCCGTCCTCCCCGGTGTAGCCCGTGCGGGCGACGTGAACCGGGCGCGCGCCGAAGCAGAAGGTGGCGATCTGGTTCTTCACCAACTCGCTGGGACGTTTGACCCGGGTGCCGGCGGAGGAAGGGCCGGAGAAACATTGATCGATGAATTCGACCGCCCGCGGGCCCTGCAAGGCCACGGCCGCGAGCCGGTCGGAGACGTTTTCCATCCGGGTGGAGGCCGATTCGGGTGAGGCGGCCAGTTGGCGGGTGAGCCACGCGACATCCGCCTCGATGCGGGAGGCGTTGATCACGAGGAGAAACTCCTCCTCGGCCGTCCGGTAGGCGTAGAGATCGTCGATCACGCCGCCGCGTTCGTGGCACATCAGCGTGTACTGGCCCTGGCCGACCGCCAGCTTGCGCACGTCGTTGGTCAGGGTGCGATTGAGAAAAGCCAGAGCGCCCGGGCCGGACAGGCGAACTTCCCCCATGTGTGAGATGTCGAAGAGCCCGGCGGCCCGGCGCACGGCGAGGTGCTCATCCACGATGGAGGAGTATTGCACCGGCATCTCCCAGCCGCCGAATTCGATCAGGCGAGCCCCGGCGCGCTGATGCGCGGCGAAAAGCGGCGTCCGTTGCAGGTTGCAGTTCAAAGGTGGGGTGACGCTAGCAGCTTGGCTTAGCTCGTCAATCGCGGTGAGCGGGGGGCGGTGGAGAAGGTCGGGCCTTGGAATCAACAACCATCAAACCGCCGTGCGGGCTGTGAGAGAACGGGAGGCGAAAGCTCCCACCACGGCACACTCGCACAAGGGGCGCTGTGGGCCGGCGGCTCCGACCGCCACCCGACCAGAGCAGGGATCAGCGGGTGGGAACGGCTTGGATTCCGTTGCGATACCCCGGTGAAGAAGTGGCGCTCGGTCATGCGAAGTTTCATCTCCGATGGTTAAAAAAAACTGAGGTGAGCAAAATCAAACAGCTCGCAGGAAACGAGGAAAAGAATTCATCCGTCGAAGAAATCGTTCATCTCTAGTGGATTAGCGCTGGATGCGGCGCACCGCCGTCCCGTGGCACCGCCGTTGCTAAAAAAGGTGTGCCTTTTGCCGTGCCCAAAGACTCGCTGCGGTCGTGCATCACCGGACTCGATGCGACCTCCGCGTGGTGCCGTGTCCCGAGGGTACTTGCGCAATCAACCGACAGAAACCGCTTATGAAAAAGATCGAAGCCATCATCAAGCCCTTCAAACTGGAGGAAGTCAAAGACGCCCTTGGGGAGGTGGGCATCGAAGGAATGACCGTCACGGAAGTCAAAGGATTCGGTCGCCAGAAGGGCCATACGGAGATTTATCGCGGCAGCGAGTACACCGTGGACTTTCTGCCCAAGATCAAGCTCGAACTGGTGCTGCCGGATGGCAGCGTGGACGCCGCCGTGGCCGCCATCATCAAGTCCGCCAAGACCGGCAAGATCGGTGACGGGAAGATCTTCGTCTCGCCGGTGAACGAGGCGATTCGAATTCGCACGGAGGAGAAAGGGGACAGCGCCGTGTAGGTGCGCGTTCTGCCTGGGAAGCTTCATTGGCCCGACTCAACAAACAAACCTGCTAGATGCACTTCACGACGTGATCAAGAACATGACCTCAATTATGAAATCGACTTTGCTTGGATTGGTTTTGGGAGCCCTGTTGATTCCGGCTGCATTTCGGTCGGTGGCGGCGGACTCGGCCCCCGCGCCCGAACGGAGCGTGATTGAGCGACTGGAAGACTTGGAGGCCTACGTCAACAACACGGCACGCAACAGCTCGACCAACGCGCCTTCCAAAATCGCCGGTCCAGGCCCGGGCCATAACGCCTGGCAGATGACCTCGACCGCGCTGGTGCTGTTCATGACCCTGCCGGGACTGGCGTTGTTCTACGGCGGTCTGGTGCGGCGCAAAAACGTGCTCTCCGTGCTGGCGCAGTGCATGGGGATCGCCGGCCTCGTCACCTTCTTGTGGTGGCTGTGTGGCTACAGCCTGTCCTTTGCCGGCAGCAACCCCTTCATTGGCGATTTGAGCAACGCTCTCTTCAAGGGCGTTTCTCCGGGCAACGTGGGGGCAGGCTACCATTGGATCAGCGATACCATGTGGGCCATGTTCCAGCTCACGTTCGCCATCATCACACCGGCGCTGATCATCGGGGCCATTGCCGAACGCATGAAATTCTCGGCTGTGCTGTTGTTTGTCGCTCTGTGGATGTTCGTCGTCTATTTCCCGCTGGCCCACATGGTGTGGTCGGCAAAGGGTTTCATGTGCGGCGCCCTCAACCCGACCGATGCGGGCATCAAGGCGTTGGATTTCGCGGGCGGCACGGTGGTGCATATGAGCTCGGGATGGAGCGCGTTGGTGCTTTGCATGATCCTCGGCAAGCGCCTGGGCTACGGCAAGGAACCCATGCCGCCGCACTCCATGACGCTGTGTATGGTGGGAACCGGGATGCTCTGGGTGGGCTGGTATGGTTTCAACGCGGGCTCGGCCCTCGGCGCGGATGCCATCGCGTCGAATGCCTTTGCCACCACCACCCTCGCGGCGGCCATTGCGGGCTTTGTCTGGGCCTTGTGTGAGTGGACCCTGCGCGGCAAGCCGAGTGTGCTGGGCTTTTGCTCGGGCATTGTGGCCGGGTTGGTGGTGGTGACTCCCGCCTGTGGCTTCGTGAACACGACGGGCGCCGTAATCATCGGGGTGGCCGCCGGCATCGTTCCATTTCTGGCCGTGTCCTATCTGAAGCGGATGATCGGTTACGATGATGCGCTGGACACCTTCGGCGTGCACGGTGTGGGAGGGACGCTGGGCGCTCTGCTCACGGGCATCCTCGCGGACGAAAGCGTCAACTCCGTCGTGGCGGGGGTGAAGGACGGCTTGGTCCTTTCTCAGATCAAGGCGATTCTGGTGACCATGGTGCTTTCGACGGTGGGGACGGCCATCATTGCTTTCGTCGTCAAGGCG
>DATLZF010000567.1:0-4994 GCA_035574135.1 Candidatus Methylomirabilota bacterium | reverse complement strand
TCGATGTCGGTCTGCAGGGTGGTGAGTTCGTTGTCACGAATCTCGATGGTTCCGTGCATCGTGCCGCCGGTGAGCGTCAGCGGCGTGCCGCCGGAACTGCGCACCAGCATCTGCCCGCCGCCAGCGTCGTAAACCTCGAGCGTTTCGAGGACGAGAGGGCCGGACACCAACGTCTGCCCGCCGACGGAGATGTCGATGCCCCCATTGGAGGTTTCGGTGGAATCGAGGTTCACCAATTCGGCGAGTTCCTCGATTTTGAGCTGGCGGATGTCGCGCAGGTCGTTGGCCTGGCCGGCGCCGTTGACCTCGGCGGCGATGATCTGTTCGTTCAACTTGGCGATGTCCTGAAGGAGGATGTTGGCGGAATCCACGTCACTCAGCAGCGATTCATCCAGCGACGTGCGCAGACCGTCCAGCCGTCGATCGACCTGATTGAACTGCGTGGTCAGGTTCTGTGCCTTGATGATAAGCACCTGCCGCTCCGCCATTGAGGTGGGATTGCTCGAGAGGCTCTGGAAGGCGTTGAAGAAGTCCGACAGTTCCTCCGCCAAGCCGTGCTGGCCGCCCACGCCACCGGCGGCGGCGCTGCCTTCGGCGCCGGTCGCCTGGCGGTCGATAACCTGCCCCAGCGCGGCCTGGGCGAATTGGAGGGCCTTCTGCTGCGCTTCGAGCGAGCCGCGCACGCTGGCCTCGGACTGGATCTGCCCGTCGATCAGACGGTCGCGCAACTGGCGGATGGCGACGGCATCCACGCCGGTCCCTTGAGGGCCGATCTCGCTGGGCACGTAGAGCGACGTTTCGAGGGCCACGCGCTGCCGGGCGTAGCCGGGAGTGTTGACGTTGGCCAGATTGTGGCCGGCGACCTCGGTGGCCTGCCGCTGGGCCTGCAGGGATCGGTTGGCCAGGTTGAGCGTGCCGAAAAGTCCGAGAGGCATAGGGGGGATCAGCCAACAGCTTCGTAGAGGGGGCGCGCGGCCAGGGGGGAGGCGGGGCGGGTGCCGCGCCCGGTGTAAACTTGAGGGTCGTGCATCGGGAACAGCGCGCTGAGGAAACGTTGCATCAACTCGACCGAGCGGCTGAGGAGCAGATGATTCTGCCGGGCGCGTTGTCGGACGGTTTGCAGCAGATCGTTGTTTTCCTCGACAAGATGTTGCACGAGCGGGCGGTAATCGGCGGGCAGCAACGGAAGGATCTCGGCAAACGTGGAGGCCTCGGCCACCGCCAGTTCGCGGGCCACGGCACGCTGCGCCGCTTCTCGATGCCGGCGCGCGGCCTGAATGGCCTCAGCCTGAGCCTGGATCATCGTGACCGAGCGGAGCAGTTCCTCAGTCAGCCGTGCCATGGCGGACTCCTGCTGCTGGTCAAGCAACGCCAGCATTTCGCCGTAGTGCTTCAGTTCCTCGCGCAACGCGGTGATCAGTTGAGGCAGGCTTTCGGTCATGGGCAATCGGGGTCAAGGATGGGACGGGGCGGGCGAGTCCGCTGCCGGAGAGGCCGGACTCTCGCGGAATTGGCGGCTCAATTGCGCCTGCAAGGCCCTGGCGACGCCGAAGGAACCGCTCCGGCTGATGGCATCCGCCAGGGTGTCGGTCATCATGTCCTGGTAAATGGAGGAGGCGGTGGAGTCCGACGTGAACTCGGAATCAATGATTGTCTTGCGCCCCTGCTGCAGGATCTGCCGCAACAGGATGGCCTCAAACTGTCGGCACACCTCGCCGATCTTTTGTTCCTCCGAGAGCGTGGGATCGGTCGCCAACCGTTCCAGGGGCGGATTGGCGGCGCGGATGGGAGAAGTGAGGGGCAGGGGCATCATGTCAGCGCAGGACCAGTTCGGCATGAAGCGCGCCCGCCTGCTTCATCGCGGTAAAGATGGCCATCATGTCGCGCGGTGTGACGCCGAGGGCGTTCAGCCCGCTGGCCACCTTCTCCACAGTGGGCAATTCGGGCAACGGCACGAGCGCGGCGCGCTGTTCGGTTACCCCGGTATCCGTCCGTTGCGTCACCACGGTTTCGCCGGTCTGGCTGAACGGCGCCGGCTGGGAGACCTCGGGGGTGTTGGCGATGGTGATGGTGAGATTGCCGTGCGACACGGCGCAGGCGGCGATGCGAATCTGCGCCGTGGCCACGATGGTGCCGGTGCGTTCGTTGATGACGATCCGGGCGGGCGTGTCGGGTGTCACCTCGACGGCCTCGATGCGGGCGATGAAATCCACCGGGTTGATTTCGAGGCCCTCGGGGAGTTTGACCCGGACCGTCATGGAATCGAGGGCCTCGGCGCACGCGGGATATTTTTCGTTGATCGCCTGGGCCATGCGGGCGGAGGAGGTGAAGTCGGCCTCGCGCAGGAGCAGTTCGATGAAGTTCTCGCGCACGATGTCAGTGGGAATCTCCCGTTCCACCAGGGCGCCAGCCACCACCTGGCCAACGGTGGGATGGTTTTTTTGCACCGAGGCGGTGTCGTTGCCGGCGGAGAAGCCGCCGAGCGACACCGGTCCCTGGGCCACGGCATAGACGCGGCCGTCGGCGCCGAGCAACGGCGTTTGCATGAGGATGCCCCCTTGGAGCGTCTTGGCATCGCCGATGGAGGACACGGTTACATCAATGCGGCTGCCGGGTTTGCTGAAGGCCTTGATGTCGGCAGTGATCATGACGGCGGCCACGTTTTTCGAGGACAGCGTTGCCGGCGGCACGTTGACGCCGTGGCGTTGCAGCATGTTGGCGATGGACTGAAGCGTATAGACAGGGTTCTTGTCGCCTTCGCCGGCGATACCGGTGACGATGCCGTAGCCGACCAGTTGGTTGTCCCGCGCGCCCGAGATAAAGGCCAGATCCTTGACCCGGGAAGCGGCGTGGATCGATGCGGGCATCAGGCAGAGCAGGGCGATCCTTCCCAGGCGCTGAAGGAAAAGCGCACGCCGGCGGGCAAGCGGGCTGGAGGCGGGGTTGGTCATCGGGGTCGCATCGGGGCCGCCGGGGCGGATCAGAACGGGGTCACCTTTTCCCATACCTTCTGCAGCCAGCCCTTGCGCTGGTTGTCGCTCACGGTGCCCTTGGAGATGAACTGGATGCTGGCATCGGCCACGTTGTAGCTGAAAACAGTGTTGTTCGCCGCGACATCCTCGGAGCGGACGGTGCCGCGGAGGATCACTTCCTGGCGCTCGCCGGAGAAGGAGGTTTCGCGGCGGCCTTCGAGGAGCATTGAGCCGTTGGGCAGCACGTCGATGACCCGCACGGCGACGCGCGCGGTGATGCGCTCGGAGTTGTTGATCTTGCCGCCGCCCTCGAAGCCCTGCTGGCCGGCGTATTGCAGCGCCGGGAGCTGGCCCCCTTTGGTCAGGAGTCCGCTGGCGGTGGGGCTGTAGAAGAACGTGTTGATGGCGGCATCAACGCTCGATTTCTTCGAAGTCTGGGTGCTGTTGTCCTTGCTGGCCGTGCTGGACTCCTGGACGACGATGGTGAGGATATCGCCGACCTTCTGCGCTCGTTTGTCGGCGACGAGAGCGCGCGAGGTATCGTCCCGCCAGAGCGAGCCGGGCCCGGCCTGGGCACACAACACGGAGGCCAGCAGCAGCGCGGAGGCAAGCCGGGCCAACCGCGGGCCGCCGGGGCGTGGGCGACCGACCAGGATCGTGAGGGGGACGAGGACGGGACTAGAGGGTGATGAGGACGGTTTGTTCATTGTGGACACGGCCGAAGAATTCCCGCCGGCTCCGGGTGTTGCGCACCCGGACGGTCTGTCCGGGCAGGGCGTCGGCGAGCACTTCGACTTTGAGGGTGATGCTCAATCGACCGTCCTGGATGATCCCGTCCACGATCTGGCCCCGTTGGATGACGGGGCGGAAGCGGACAGAACGATTGAGCAGAGGAGAACCGGCGGGCACGGCATCGGCGAGTTCCAACCCCGGGTTCTGCAGCATTGCGGCGTCGAGGGGATCGCGCAAACCCAGTGCGTCGCGCCGTTCCAAGGTGACGTCGGCGGAAGCCAGGGACTGGCCGCGGCGGAGCGGCGAGCGGGCCACGGGAACTTCGCGCCAAAGCCGGGCTTGCAGCACGGCCTGCCACGGGCCCAGCCGTTGCTCGCCGGCACGCAACTCGAAACGGACGATGAAATTGGCGGTCACCCCGCTGGCCGGCAGGTCGAGGACGCGCAGTTCCCACGCTTCGTCGGGCACGGTGACCGGCGTCCACGGCCGCGCCAGGCGCAGTTCGAGTTCACCCCGGTCCTTGACGTAATCGGCCTGAAGCACAGCGGTGAGGAGGAGTTTGATTTCCGCTTCGTCGAGGGTGCGCATCTTGCGCGAGATACGCACCGTTTCCGCACCGGTCCACGGCACGCGCGCCAGCTCGGGGGCGACATTCTGAAGGATGGCCAGCAGTTGCGCGCGGGAAAAGGAGGCCGTCTGGCCGGGCGCAGGGGCCGCAGCCAGACGGATTTTGGGGGTGGGACTGAGGAACGACATCTCGACCAGTTGATCGAGGAACACGCCCGAGCCATCCACGGCGGCTTGCGGGCGCAAGTGGATGGAGGGCTCCCCGGCGAATGCACGCGCCGGGGAGCCCGGGTATCCCAGCAGGAGGAACACGCTGAGAAAAACGCAGACACGCTGCGGGCGGGGGCAGCTTTGGTTCACGTGGCGACCTCCTGCCGCTGGCGGCGGATGAGCCGCAGTTCGCGTCGGATGCCCTGCCAGTGCCAGCGCCGGTTGCCTCCGGCGACAATGCAACTCAGGTGCAGCAGCGCCCGGCCGATCCGGTGACGGGTCAGGTGCAGGGAGAAGTGGAGGCGGGTCCTCATGGATCAACGACGGAGGTTGTTGCTCAGTTGCATCATCTCATCCGCCGCCTGGACGGACTTGGCGTTCACCTCGTAGGCGCGCTGGGCCACGATGAGGTTCACCATTTCCTCCACCACCTTGACGTTGGACATTTCGAGGTAGCCCTGGGCGAGCGTGCCGAAGCCATTCTCGCCGGCGTTGCCGATCTCGGCGGTGCCC